>NZ_SFBV01000005.1:0-26954 GCF_007095585.1 Microcystis sp. M_OC_Ca_00000000_C217Col | reverse complement strand
ACCCCCCTTATCAAGGGTAGATCCCCCCGCCTATCGGCACCCCCCTTATCAAGGGTAGATCCCCCCGCCTATCGGCACCCCCCTTATCAAGGGGGGCAGGGGGGATCGAACCTAAAATCCATTTTTAATTTAATTATAACCAGCTACTTATAATAACTTTTTAGCAAAATCGATCGCCTCCTGAAAAACTGTAACTTTGCCTTCAATTTGGGCAATTTGTACCTCGGTTAATAACTTACCGATAATCGGACTAGGTTTCAGGTGTAAATGGTTAATTAAATCATCGCCCCTTAATAAAGGTCGGGGATGGGCGATAATATTATCGGGATCGAGATAGGAAGTCAACAGAGAAGCGACGATATTTTTGTTAATCCCCATCGATAAAGCAAAAAGGGCAAAGACAGGAAATACTTTTCCCGTATTTAGATAAATAAAATACTGTTCCCGCAGACTCAAATTATCTGGCTCCTTGAGGGGAGGTAAACACTTAATCACCGTGATTACCGTGCGAATTTCCCCCCTGGAATACTTGAGATCGATTAACTCTTTTTCCGCTTCTGCTAAGATATCCGATACCAATAGGGCCAATTTTGTCAACTGTAACTGAGAAGGGGAAAAGATAAATTTTTCTGGTAACAAAGATTCTAAAAATCCCGCTGCCGCTTCCACCCCCATAACTCGCTCCATTTTTGCGGGGGTAATCCGACGCAACCAGAGGGATAATAAGCCATCTTCCCAGGCACTTTTTAGCCATTTATTGCCACGGGAATTGAGCAAAAGGTAATTCAACTCGGATTGTACCCTTTCGGCGGCTACACGGCGCAATAAAGGGGCAAGAGAACGAATAGTTGCACGGGTATGGGGTTCGATCTCAAAGTCCAATTGAGCCGCTTGTCGATAAGCCCTTAATAATCTTAGGGGATCATCTTGGAGATTTTCCCTAGAAATCATCCGCAGAGATTGGCAGCCTAAATCTTTTAATCCCCCTAAAGGATCGAAAATTTCTTGGGTGTGGAGATTATAAGCGAGAGCATTAACGGTGAAATCCCGTCTTTTTAGGTCTATTTCCAGAGATTCTCCCTCCTGTTGCGCGAAATCAAGAGTCCCCTGCGGAAAAACGACGCGAGCAATTTGACGAACCGCATCTAAAACCACAAAACCGGCTTTATAATGATGGGCAATAGTTTGGGCAATTTCGATCGCTTTTTCGGGAACCACAAAATCTAGGTCAATATAGTCTTTCTGACGGTTTAATAAAGCGTCTCGCACAGCACCACCGACTAAATAAGCATTTTCTGGCAATTCTTGCTGATTAATCGCAAAAACTTCTTTAACTAAACTATCTAGGTTTTTTTGACAAGACATCGAGAAGATAAATTTACAAAAATATAATTTTTACCGGCCCTATTTGGGGAGAGACTGAGCTAGATTAACGGAAAAGACTTATAGAGTTAAACCTATGTGTATTTGTATTAACTGCTATTTTGTTGATCGCTGTCTCACCTATCATGCCGTAGAAACACAACATCAGGAACGTCATCTCACCGAGACACCGGACTTTGAAGCGAAGAACCCTTCTATTAACGTTAACATTCGCACCAAGGAAGATTATATCGAAATGGAATGGGATGTGGTGGGTTGCGACAGCTTTTTACGGGAAACTGGTAAATGGTCTAGTTTGCGTCCGGGTGAACCAATTCCCACCTAAAACACCTGAATTTACCCCCATACATATTTACTACAAAAGCCGAAAACCCTTATCCAGCAATAGATAGACCGGTTAAATTTTCTTGCTGTACTCGTGCAATAGTGGTCATGTACATGGAAAAAGTTCCGATTGAGTCGATGTGGATTGTTGAAGCTAAAGGACGCAGAGATGAAGCGAGAAATAGTTCTGTTCAGCTAATTTCAGGCGAAGAGGCTTTAGCGCAAGTCAGACGGCTGTAAGTGCGTTCGCCATGTTACAGGATAAAATAATTAAACCGAGTTGAAATCGAAGTCAAGGATATGGTAATTCGACAACCCCGCTACAGCAAAAAAGAATTTGCCCGACGTGGCAATGAACTCTATGAATCCCAAGTGCGCTCTCAAGTTGAAGAAGGCAATTATGGCAAAATTGTGGCGATTGACATTGAAACCGGAGCGTTTGAAGTTGCCGATGATTTGTTGACAGCATCGAAACAACTCTCTGCACGAGTACCTGATGCTCAGACTTGGTTTATTCGGATTGGACATCTAGCAGTCGATCACTTTGGTACAAGGAGTTTGAGAACAAAGCAATGATGCAAGGTCCTGTGAATCAAAGGTGTGAAGCGACCTTATCGATCGCGCTCAGGAATAATAAGACAGCGCAGATGGTAGATGCTGTAATTGATACAGGATTTTCGGGTTTTCTCACTTTGCCGTCTGACATAATTGCCACATTGGGGTTGAGTTGGGAGGGCCGAGATATTGCCACATTAGGTGACGGAACTTTCTGTACGTTTGAGGTTTACATCGGGCGCGTGATTTGGGATGGGCAATATCGTGAGATTTACATCAACGAATCAGAGACACTTCCACTAATCGGGATGCAGCTATTGCGAGGTTACGATCTGCGGATTCAAGCGATCGAGGGTGGTCTAGTCACGATTGAGGCTTTGGAGTAGAGTGCGATCGCCATCTTACACGATAAAATGAAGGAACCGAGTTGAAATCGAAGTCATACGGATCACCAACTCAGTTTGCGTCCTGGTGAACCAATTCCCACCTAAAATACCTGAACTTTCCCAATACATATCTACTACAAGAGCCAAAAACCCTTGTCCAGCAATGGATAGACCGGTTAACTTTTCTTGATGTACCCGTGCAATAGTGGTCATGTATATAGAAAAAGTTCCTAAGCGTTGTGTCTGGAATGGTTTTTATCAATGAGCATTGCTTAAAAGCAAATAATTCATAATTTAAGAGCGAGGTATTTATGGATAAAGAAGAAGAACTACTTGAACAATGGCGAGAATTGACACCGGAAAAGCAACAAAAAGTTTGGCAATTTGTTCAAATACTTAAATCTGAGTCACAAACAACACCAGAAGCTAAATTTATTCCCCAAACACCATTAAGCAAAAAGTTATGGGAAATCCGACAGAGGGCAATTTCGGCTGGATTGCAACTGCTCAATGAAGACGAAATAGAACAAGAACTTGCTGCACGTCGAGGAGGATGCAGTGAGTCATGAAATTGCTGGCACTTACGGTTTAGCGGCGATGGATGCACTTCATGTTGCTGCTGCGCTGCAAATTCAAGCTGATGAACTAATCACCACCGAAAAGCCAACCAAACCAATGCACCGAGTCAGGGAAATTCAGATTGTTTCAATAGACATCTCTTTTGCATGAGTAGAAAACGGGTTTCTCCGAGAAACCCGTTTTCTGTGCGTTACTCAGTCTCAACTTAGTTGGGGTTTAACAACCTTTCTAGATTTTGTTCACAGTTCTCTTTATGGGAGAGAATATTTAATTTTTCAGAAAGATGTAAGGCGCGTTGCCAGTGATTAATAGCTGATTTAAGATCATGGGTTTTTTCTTCAAATTCGGCCAAAACAATTAAAGTCTCTAGTTCTATATATCTTTCTCCAATATCGAGGGCAATATCTAAAGCTTGGTTAAGATATTGATAGGCTAGATCATCCTTTCGAGTGATACTATAAATTTCTCCTAATCCAGCGCAAGCATGGGCAACACTTGCTACATCTGAAATAGCTAAAGCTTTTTTCTTTTGTTGCTTAAAGTATTTTTCAGACTCCTGAAAATTTGCTTGTTGCCCATAAATTGAGGCTAAATTTCCCAAGGATAAAATAATTCCTGCTTCATCGGTTATTTGCTCAGATAAGTTAAGACTTCTTTGAGTATAATCGATAGCTGGATTTAAATCATTGATTCGCCGGTATGCTTCTCCTAAATTTCGTAAAGCCGTTGCTTGATAAATAAGGTTTTTTATTTTTTCTGCCCATTTTAAGTATTTTTCTAAACAAGCAATAGTCTGGTCAATTTTTCCCTGATAACCATAACAATTACCCAGATTTAAATAAGCAACATTAATAATCTCAAATTTTTCGTCACAATCGGGAACAATCTCGGCTAGATTTAAAACTTCATTCAGTCCTATTTCAGCGCTTAAATATTCCCCTTTTATTCCATCAATTGTTGCTATATTTTGTTTTCCTCTTGCTTTCCAAAGAGGATTATTTAATTGCTTGGCTAAGGATAAGAGTTTATCCGCATAATTTTTTGCTTGGTCAAATTGTCCTAATTCTCGATACATATAACCAAGTTCACTTAAACAGAGAAAATCGGTTTCATTGTCAAGATTTCCTAATAATTCTTTACACAGTTTTATGCCCTCTTCATAGCGTCCCCAGATGCGTAATTGTTTGTGCAAAGGGAAAGAAGTTGGATCATGAATTTCTAAGGGTAAAGAAAATAAAGATTTAGCTTCTTTATACCAACCTAATCGACATAGACAGAGAAATGCTTCCACATAACGACTTGCCCGTTCTTGAATAGAGAGATGCTGTCCCATTTTATCCTTAATATGGCGTTCATAACCAATTAAATGCCAGATAAATGCGCCAAAATGTGCTTTTTCAAAATGACTTCCTGTCGCTCCTAAAATTTCCCCTTTTTGTTTGACTTGAGCGAGTTCTCCAAAAACAGTAAAATCGATACTTGTGAGACGTTCTTTGACTCTTAATTGAGGAGATTTAAAATCATTCATGATTTGGGTTTCCTTCTTTTCTTTGGGTAGATACTAGACGCTTGAAAGCAACATTGCGAATTAAGCTGTGCTGTTTGATATGTGGTTCATATCCCAGTTGTTTTTGAGTTTCTACTAAATAACGGTTAAACAAGGTAAAAAGAGCTAGGTCTAAATCCTGTTCCTCGTATTCTGAAAATAATTGAAGATTTTCAAACCACGCATTTTTAAATTCAAAAGATGAATAAGTGGAGCCATAGATAAGCAATAAATAAGCAGTTTTAAAAGTGTTTTCAAGTCGCTCTATTGTTCTTTCGACTTCCTCCTCTAGCAGTTGTTTTCGTAATTGTTTGGTCATTAAGTTAACTTTGTAATAATCATCAGGATTGGCTTTTTGAGCTTCATCAATCATTTCTCTTAATCGTCGAAATCGGGATTTATTCTCCTCATAATAAATGCTGATATCTCCATTCAGTCTATCAATAATATCACCAGAAATTAAGCGGATAGCGAGAGGATGTCCCTCATAAAGTTTTCCGATCTCTTTAAGGTAAGCAAGGTTACGTCCATGAAGAATTAATTCGACTTCTGCTTGTTGAAATAAACGTTCAAATAACTGTAAACTTTCCTGCTCTTCTAATCCCATTAATGGCTGAATATGCCAATATTGAGCTTGACTAAAAGTTTCAAAATCTTCAGGCTTATCCTGCGAAGTTATCACAATTCGAGTCTGACAATCTTCGGCTTCTAATATTTTTTGAAAAAAGACTCGCCAGAGGGGGTCTTTAAAGCGATTACTGCCATCTTGTTGTTCTCCTTGTAAAAGATTTTCCATTGAATCAAACCAAATTAATCGACGATTATTGCTCAGATGATTAACCAGTTGAGTTAATAATTTTTCTGGGTTTTTTGCTTGTTTTGCCGTAACAGGTTCATCGCCACGATTGAGTAAATCAATAGCTGTGCTGATAAAGTTTTGTGCTTCTGATTGCGACTGTTGATCCTCCCGTTGATTAAACCCATCAAAATCAATAGGCGGTTCAGGAGGAAACCCTTCTTGACACAAAGCTAAGGCCAATTTGTAGGCGAGGGCAGTTTTCCCAATACCTGTTATTCCTGTAATTACGACAATGCGACAATCGCCTCTTAGTTTTTCCAGTAAATCACTTTGAAGAGACTCTCGCCCCACCCAGATAGGCTCGATATCTTGAGTCAGTTTTTGCAAAAGATTATCTAAATCTGCGACTTTTGAAGGGTCGATGTTCAAAGCTCGACAAAAGGCAAAAAAACCTTCCGATTGAATGTTTTTACCCCTCAAAAAATGATCTAAAGTCTCTGGTGAGCAGTTGTCGGCGTAATAAGAGTAATAAGTGTGGGCTGGGTCATTTGAAATTTCCTTCCAATTCCCATCGGGTTTGGCAAATTGACTAGCCTCGGTGCATAAGTATTTTCTAGTCCAGCCTTCTTTTTGTTTTTGCGCCCATCGGGTTTTGACTTGCTCAAGTCCCGCTACGGAGAGTTTTAACTTCATTGCTCTCTATTCAATCTACATAAGTTTACTTCTCTATTGTTGATCAATTATCCCCAGAAATTCTCATTTTTTGAAAAACTTTCTCTCAATGTGACTAAGTACATATCAGCTATTTGCTCAATTATAGGTATAGGAAGCCATTCAAGCTTTCTAATTCTTTCTAATTCCAGCTTCTTTTGCTTTTTGCGCCCAAAAATCATCGTTTTGCTTGCTTATCCGTAGAAATCTAAGGATTTCTATCGCTTTACTCCCAATGAAGAGAGCCTCATTGCTCGTTGTCCTCTTCCTAAGGGTAGCAAAATGGCTATTTCTCAAATAATCAACCAAACCAATGGTAAACAGTTTATCTCATTATCATCTACATCGGTGCGGCTACTGTCGTCGGATGGAGTTGATGTCAATCACTTATTTAGCGGTCAAATACGAGAGCGTCACTATGAGCAACTTTCTTGTTGGCTTAATTTAAAACCAAACGAGGAAAAGGACTTAACGGCACAAACATTTGCAACGCTAAAGACCACAAATTACACCCAAAAAGATCCCCTATTCACTTTAAGGACTGTCCGAAGAATGTTACAGGATAACGGTCTTCTCTTTGTCTATGATATATCCCAAACCCCTGATATTGAGCAATATGTGAAGATTCTGTTTTCTTGTGCTGGATTTATTGTATTAAATAACATTGGCAACTGCTGGATTCTTTGCAAAAGAGCCTTACTTTGTTTTGATGTGCCAAAGGTCAAAGGTTATCTGGTCAAGGAAGCGGAAACACCGGCAGAAATTGAATCCTATTTCTTATTTCTCAAGAATCGCTATCCTGAGTCACAAAATTATTGCAAAGAAATCGACGATTTATTTACTCACCAATCGGTTATTTTTCTAGCCTATCCTGAACAGAATCCCTCTCAGGTAATCGGTGTTGCACGTTATACCTATTCTCTGCCTGAATATGGCTACTATTTGCCTTGTCAACTGGCAACATTTTGTGAAGGAAAACACACAGGAAAGCATTTGATGTTACCCAAAAATGTAACAAGCATCGGAGAAAGTCTCTCTCTGTATGATGAAAAGGGAACTGGCAAAAAAGGAACAAGTTATCTTGTTTATCAGCAATTGATTCGAGCTATCTTGACTTACAAATATGATATCGCCCACACTGAAATTTCCTACACGACTTATCCAAAAGGGGACGAAACCATTGAAGCACTGTATAAAGAACGTTTTGGATTTAAGCACACTCTACACGATCATGAAAAAGTTTGCTTAAAATATGGAACATTTGCCGGTCAATGGTATCTCATTGAACTGGAGCAGTGGATGATTAAGCATCAGTACCACAACGCTGACCAGATTTTTCATAAACACAAGCAAGCGTTTGCTGTGTGAAGTCTAGCTCAACAGGTTTCCGATAAATACTAGATTTTGGGAACTTAAGGTAAATTATCCTGAAAATTGGCTATATCCTTAAGTGTCCCGAAGTTGATCTCAGCTTTAGATGTCATATTCCTTACTCTATAAGGGTTTGAGGCTATTTTAAAATTGATACCAGTTTGGGTAGATTCCCAAATTATTCTCAAGCTATACTGGCATACCAGATGCGGCCTGTTCAGCCGAAACTTAGAAATAAGTGGATGATTGGCTTTTGTTGAGTAGCTGATAGGGTAGAGTTAGCACTTTACCTGAATAAATTGTATGGTTTTGGTGTATTATGTATCAACAACAAGTTCAACTTTTGGGAAATCCTTTAACGCTTAAAGTCAGCAATCCAGATGTTAATCAGTCCTGTAATATTATTGGAATTGATAACAATGGAGAAGGGAAATCTTTATACGTCTATAATGTCGTAGCGGATGCGTTAGAATCTAATAAACGCAATATTGAAGACTTAATCAAGGAATATGAAAGACAGACAAATATTGCTTTAAAAGTTTTGATTGCGCTATCCGATGGCGTTATTTGGGTACTAACCACTGTTATGAATATCTTTACCTCTATCTTCGGAGGAGTTGGTGGTGCTGGAATTTATGGCATCATGTTTGTCTTAATTATCCTTGCTTTGTTGGCGATAGCATGGATTTATGCCTTAATGGTAATTCTACCTCTTATGGCAATTTCTTATGGTACTAGACTGTGGTTAGAACAAGTTTCTAAAAAAGCCATAGAACAATTAAGCAGAGACGCAAGAGAGGTGGCGCGTAAATCTTTAAAAGGAACTCAAGATTCTTTACAATTACCTGAAAATAATTCGTAATTTACCTCAAAAATTATCTTTTTTCTAAGCCAATAAGAGGATTTAATGAACAGTTTCTGGCAAGACTTTTTTACCTTTCGGAAAATGGTCAGCATTACCATTATCAAGTTTCTCTATATCTTAGGCTTGTTTCTGATTACCCTAGGAGGTTTAAGTGGACTATTTCAGCAACCTTTAGCAGGAATCGCTACTTTAATTATTGGTAATTTATTCTGGCGAATTTTCTGTGAATCATTGATTCTAGTTTTTAGTATTCACCAAGAATTAGTCAAGCTTAACAGTAAGTAATGTTTTCAGCAATTGACCATCTTGCCAATTGAAAATCATGAAAGAAATTAACTTCATCTTATCTATTTTTATCCTGAGTCAGCTAGGGTTTAGCTTACCACTTAAAGCTCAATCTCGCTGTCAAGCAACCATTAATTCTGTTGTTAATGAAATAGAATCTAAAGGAGTTAGAAAGGTGATAGTAGAAAAAGGAAGTGTAACAAATCAGGGGAATCCCACTAATAGAAAGAATGAATTAATGCTGTTATTAAGTTCTTACTTAGATAATACTGGTACCTCTGGTGATCAAAGAAGTGGTTGGATTGTTTCAAACATTATGGCTTCCCGTGTTTTAATGAAAAGTTATGCCGATAGAATTGTTTCTAATTGTCAAGATATTGCTGTTGTTGCGTTTGTTGCAGGTGGCTCAGATTGGAGAATAGAGTTTGCTATTCAATCTGATGGAAAAACTCGCCTACGGGATTGTATTCCTTCTGGTAGTAATTTAACTGCTAATTGGAATCAGACGTATTGTCATTAAGCTTCTAAAAGTCTTAATTAACCTCAAATATTTCTTTCATTAATTTAGCAAAAAATATGAAAATTACTCATTTATTTTTTATCACCTGTCTTGTCAGTTTAACCAGCTTAGTCTTACCAGTAAACGCTCAAACATGGCGTCGTCATCAAGAAAATAACTATCGTAATGTGGTAGCTATTGTTAAACCTCATCGGAGTGGATATTGTAGCAATCATTTTATTCGACAAGATGGCAGGGTTTATGACGCAAGAAAGGGGACTCGTGGAAGTTATTTAATTGTTGATCAAGTCGTCTCATTGACAGGTGTTAAGTACCTAGGCAAAATTATTTACACATGACGATCATTGCCCCGTAAGGGTTTTAGCTCGATCGGGCAGGTAATTAATTTTGCATGACTACTTATTAACACCAATAATAGAGGTGATAAAATTTGGCAAGTTTTCTATCAACCCTCACGCACAACCATGTGGTTACATGACTGTGATTTATCTATTCCTCAACTCGTTGATTAATTAACAATAACCTAGAGGTTTAAACATGAAAACAATTCAAAATTCGATTGCTCGTATGATTGCTAATAGAGAGAAAATTTGGCAACAATATGATCGGGCTGATTCTAATCGAAAAGACCTAAGTAAACGCTTTGCTAAATATTATAGTAATACAAGTAAAGTTACGACTATTTCCCCCTTAACTTCTCAACAATTAGCCCCAGCTGAAATTGAAGCTTGTCTGGATAAATTAGAAGAAACAGACCGTAAAATTAACCAAGAAAAGTCTAACATAGAATCTCATAAAAATGAGATAGAGTCTTTAAAAATGAAGGCTCGTAACCTAATCATTGGGCTAAGTGTAGGAGGCGCTTTCTTGTTGTTTACTTTATTTGTTTTTATTAAAGGTAACTCCTCTGATGACTCTAATTCTTCTCAACTGTATCAGTTAAATACTCAAAAAAATGTTTTAAAATTATCTAAACAAGGAGAATAATGCTTATGTTTTGGCAACAACAAATTGAAGGGTTAAACCAAAAAATTGAACAAAGTAGTCAACGCATAACCGACTATTTAGGGTTTTGTGCTTCTTTGTTCAATCATGGTAAATTAAACGGCGAACAATTACCTAATTATTTTGGAAAATTTCTCCAAGATAGCTATCTATCGACTCAATCCTATTTAGAACAGCAACCATTAGAAATAATAGGAAGTTGGCAAGATTATCGTTGGGAAAATTGGAACATTAACGATCATTTATTATCCTCATTAGAGCCTACAGAATTAATTCGTATTGGTCAATTAGTTGAACAAAGATCGAGTAATAACACTTTTTGTGTTCCCGAATTTGCTCCCTTTGTTGGTGGGAATAAAACTATTATTATTCGCTGTAGCAATAATACCCGTAATATGGGGCTAGAATTACTGCAATCTCTTGTGATTCGTACCGCTATTTTACTTCCTTATCAAATACGTTATACCTTCTGTGATCCCGTTAATAATGGGGGTGCATTTTTAATGCGTCGTTCCCTTCCTGAGGCTTTGATTAGAGAAAATAGTGGCGAAGTTTATCGAGATTTATTAGAAGTAACTCAAGATATTCGTCGCGTCAAAGAAACCTATTTAGATCCTCAGTCTCCTGCCTTACATTTACTCCCCCCAGATATTCGAGTCAATGAAAGATTTGAGGGTATTTTTGTCGCAGATTTTCCTAAAAGATATGACCGTAGAGATATTGAAGAATTACAAAAAATTGGTAATAGTGGACCAGAAGCTGGAAGATATGTGTTTATTCACTATAATCAAGATATTGATCTCCCTAGAGATATTAATATGAGTGGGTTTGAAAATGCCTTTTATATTGATCTCAGTCAACAGTCAAAGACAGCAACATCTTGTCAACTTCAATTTAAAGCGGATAGTATTCCCGACGCGGATTTACAAAAACAATTACTTGATAAAGTTAAACAAGCTAAACCCCCCGAACGAAAATTAGATTGGGATGATATAGTAGGAATTGATCCGCAAAATTGGTGGAATTATAGTAGTGAAGAATGGATAACCACACCTATCGGTGGAAGAGGAAGTTCTGATCAATTAAATATTTGGTTTGGTAAAGATAGCGAAGGTCATCAATGCGCTCATGGTATGCTAGGAGCAATGACTGGATCAGGAAAATCTACCCTGTATCATGGGCTTATTTTAGGCTTGGCAACTCGTTATAGTCCCTCAGAATTAAGATTTTATCTCATTGATGGCAAATATGGCGTAGAATTAGCCCCCTATCGCAATTTGCCCCATACCGAAGTAGTTTCCTTACATTCCTCCCCTGAATTATCCCGTAGTGTTTTAACTGAATTAATCGCCGAAAAAGAACGACGTAACGCCTTATTTAAAAGATTAGGGGTGTCAGAATTGGCAGTTTATCGCCGCCTAGGACAACCAGAGGGCAAAATGCCCCGTATTCTTCTAATTATTGATGAATATCAGGAGTTATTTTTTAACGACAAAGAGGATACTGCTTCCAGTCAACTACTGATTTTAGCCCAACAGGGGCGGAGTGCGGGTATTCATATGTTACTCGCTTCCCAAAGGTTTGGGGCTGAAGGAATGCGGAATCAAACGGGAATTTTGGGTAATATTCACCTGAGAATGGGAATGCAGATGTCAAAAACAGAAATTCAAGCCCTGACAGAATTTGGAAAACGAGGAAAACAATTATTAATGACCTGTGATTTGCCGGGGAAAATTGTTATTAATGACCGTAGCGGCGATGATAACTCTAATTATTTTGGGAAAGTGGCATTTATCGAAAAATCTCGCCGAGATATGATCATTAACGCTTTATCTCAAAAAGCTGATCAACTCTCCCCAGAAGATTACACGGAAACAGTGGTCTTTGATGGAGATTCTCAGCCTAATTTAGCAGATAATCCTCAATTACGCCATATTTTAGATTACGGTAAATGGTTAACCTCAGAAGATTGGGAAAAAATCGCCCGTTTACCTTTCTACAAAGGAGGATTAGGCATTTCTGACTGGTTTAGTGCAGAATACCCGGTCTTAACATGGCTAGGACAAGAATTTAGTGTAAGGCAACAGGCAAGGCTGATATTACGCCGTCGTCCAAGTGAAAACGTTCTAGTTATCGGTGGAGACTATAATACAGCCCGTTATGGAATTCTATCGGCTATTTTGACCAGTCTTGCTATTAATGGCAATCTTCAACAAACTCGTTTTGTTGTGGTAGATCGCAGTGTATCCGGTACACAATGGCATTTAGCATTGGAAGAAGTGTGTCAGATTATTCTAAAACCTTTGGGCTTTACGACGGCATTTAACCGAGAAAATCGAATTATTACGGCAATTTTGAACAATTTAATTGTTCAACTTGACGAAAGAAACCAACTCAGTGAAGCAGACTTGATGACTCAACCTTCTATTTTCGTCATCATGACGGAATTAGATAGAGTAGATGACTTAAGACGGAGCAATGAGCAGTCTTATAGCCCAGAAAGTCACTTAACTACTCAAATTAAGCGATTATTGAAGGAAGGACCGAGTAAAGGTATTCATCTCATCCTCAGTTTTTCAGGGATCAAGGCTTTCTCTAATGTCCTTGATATTCGGCGAAATTTAGCTTATTTTCGCCATAGAGTCGCTTTACAGATGTCAGAAGATGATTCTTTCACCTTTGTTAGTGATCGCCAAGCCTCACGTTTACAAGCAGATGGAGATGTTCCAATTAAAGCCCTTTATCGGGATACGGATAGCGATCGCACTACTCTTTTTAAACCTTATAGTACGGAATCTACACCCGAATTTAAGCAACAAATAGAGAAAATTGCTAATAGTTTAATCAAAAGAGCTTAAAGCTTAATTTAACCATGGATGACTCATTTTTACAACTCAAACACTTTCAACAGACCCTCGAACAATTCCATGATCGCGTTCAATCGGCGTGGCGAGAAGTGGAAACCACCTATGAGGATCTTTCTCCCCATTGGCAAGACCAAAAACGACAAAAACATGATGAAATGTGGCTTGATTTGCAAGAAAAGACTAATAATTATTATAGTCGCCAAATTCCCACCTATAATGATTTTTTAAACCATAAATTACAAGTATTAGAGAGGTATTTAAACGGTGGATAATTCCCGAAAAACAGCCCTTTTAGCCTATCAAACTGCACTCAATCAATATTATTTGATTTTAAGCGAAGAATTGGAATTTCTCGATACGGCATGGCGATCGCTTGATGAAGTTTTTCAAGGATCAGTCGCCGAAGAATTTACAGGTTTTTGGACAAGAACCTTGGCAGAAATGGAAGATTCAAGGCTAGAAGTTCAGAAAATCCTCAATTTTATCCAAGAAATCCCCGATAAATCTTAATCATTATGACTATTCAAGATCCCCGTATTCTCATTAACCTTCTCAATGACTTAATTGAAGAACTTAGATACTGGAAAATAACCGCCCGTGATACCCTGGATCAAATGTCATGGCATCAAAGGCAAAGTGAAGAAAAAGTCAGTCAAGCTCTGTATCATGCTTCAATTATTCAAGATCAGGCTAAAAATGATCAAAAATTAGTTGATCAGGCTAATGATGAACTTGCTCAATTGTTGTCTAATTGTTATCAAGTTTTAGAAAAAGCTCAACAAAATTTGGCAGCAGCTCAAAATACCCAAAATCAGGCGCAATCAACCTTAAATCACTGGCAAACTCAGCTAAATCTTGCGTTAGCTTGGTTAGA
Source organism: Microcystis sp. M_OC_Ca_00000000_C217Col (assembly GCF_007095585.1). Taxonomy (NCBI): domain Bacteria; kingdom Bacillati; phylum Cyanobacteriota; class Cyanophyceae; order Chroococcales; family Microcystaceae; genus Microcystis; species Microcystis sp. M_OC_Ca_00000000_C217Col. Next base: position 12,884 of record NZ_SFBV01000005.1, on the reverse strand, counting down.
AAGGGCAGAAGACCGATTACAACGTGCCATAAACGAAAGAGAGCAAGCAGAATTTACTTTACGCAGTGCAGAATCTGAATTACAAAGCGCACAATCCGCCCTCACCAGTTGCCAAAATTCAGGCTATACTGACAAGGATGGACAATATCATGCGCCCAATTGTTCTGGTCAGCAAGCTAAGGTTAGTCAAGCCCAAAATGCGGTTCAAGCTGCAATCCAACGCTTAAATAAAGCCATTGAAGAAGAAAAAGCAGCAAGAGAAGAAGTCGCACGAGCGCAAGCTAGGGTTAATTGTTGTCGAAATGCCATCGGATATGCTCAAACAGCCGTCTATCAGGCGAATATTACTTTAAATTATGCCCATAATGCCCTGAGTTTTGCCGAACGTAGTTTAGAAAACGCAGATGCAGCTAGACGGGAAGTTGATAGAGCGCAATTAGAGGCAAGCAATGAGCAGGAAATGGCAGATTTAATGTCTTTAGCCGTAAATAATGCCCGCAATTTCACCGAAGAAGCCCGAAATGATTTCAAAGGAGCGGAAAAGCAAGGAAACTCCGCTCAATGTTTAGAAATTGGGGTAACAAGAGAAATAGAATATCGAGTAGAAAGTCTGATTGAATTCAACCGTCCTTTTCAATTTTAGTGATTTTTGGAGGATAAAAAATGATGGAAGATATTGTTTGGAAGATGCAGCAGCGATCTCGCACTCTGCAAGACTATCGTAAAGATATTCGAGGCCTATGGCAAGATGAGGCTGCCAAAACCCTTAATCGTCGTTATCTTGACCCCCATGAAGATGACGATCAGAAAATGATAGAATTTTTGCAGAAACAGGTACAAGGCTTAGAAAAAACTAATGAGGAGTTGGTTAAAGCCAAAGATTATGCTTTAGAGGCTGAACGCTATTCCCAACAAGTTGAACATTTCTTAGAACGAGAAAAACAGGAAGTTAAACAAGCTTATTATTCTTATGATCGATCTATCGAATATTACGGCTTAACTCAAGCAGAATTACCTAATATTCACAGATTAATTCAACAAGCTAATCGCAGTTGTAACTAAAAAAGATATTTATATTACGAAATTTTATTAAAATAAATGTTTGATAAATATCTATCTTAGACAGAAAAAAAGATGAATAACTAAGAGAATAAAAACAATGTTAAGTTACCAGAATATCAAAACTATTTTTTCTCAGAAATCATTTTTAGCTATTGCAGCTGAAACTTATGAAAGCTATAAAACAGAAACAGGTGGCATTTTTTTAGGAATTAGAAACCCTAATAAATGGTATATTTTAGAAACCTTAGATTCGGGTTTAAATCCTATCTTTCGCCCCGGCTATTTTGAGTATGATAATGCTTATATCAACCACCTGTCTAACAAAATTGCCAGATTTTATCGAGAACCCATAGAAGTTCTTGGACTATGGCATAGACATCCGGGCAGTTTTGATTACTTTTCCTTAACTGATGATACAATTAATAAAAAATATGCTTCTCAACATTCTGAGGGAGCTATTTCTGCCTTAGTTAATTTTGACCCATTTTTTCGATTGACTATGTATCACGTTTCCCTCCCTTCTCAATCTGATTCACGACCCCAATATACTAAGCTTTCTATAGAAATTGGAGATCAATTAATCCCCAAAAATTTGCTAACTATTAAATCTTTATCCGATTATTTATCAATAGTTAATGATTAATTTTCTTCAATCTAGTTACACAAGTATTAACTTTTTTCATACTTAACTTAATTGACGGTGAATAGATTATCAGGCTATAATCCTAAAAAGTGAAATTTCAGACTATGCCTAATCTCAATACCAGTGCTAACGTCAAAAAAAGAATTCTGATCTTCTTAGAAAGACTATTAACTCATGTTAATAAGGAATCACGAGATCATCAGTATTGGTCGAATCACCTATCTTTCAGGTGGCTTGCAGAAGGTGCATCACATCCTAAGCTAATTGTCTATACAACTTTAAAAATATTAACAGATTTTTGTCATGGAATTACTAAGCAAAAGTTAGGGGCTGCCATTACTGTTGAACAGATGAGAAATGACCTTAAGGTTTTACAAGAATGGGAAATACTAACAGATAATAGATACAAACAAGCTAAAGGCGCGGCAAATTTGCACTTTACCCTAAATCTTTGGCATTCATCAACAGAAGAAAATTTGAAAAAATTTGAGGAAGAATGGGATAAGCGTAAATCTCCCAATCTTGAAAACTCATCAGTTAAAACAGAAATAAATTATGATAATTTCGGATTAATTCCTGATATTTCTCAGATTTATGGTAGAGAAAAAGAACTAGAATTATTAAAACAAAAGTTTTTTCAAAATAGTCCCCCGTGTAAAATTATCGGAATTTTCGGAATAGCAGGAATCGGAAAAACATCTCTTGTCTGTAAACTGATTGAGCAAACTCAAGAGGAATTTTCTCGTGTTATCTATTGGTCTTTTTTGAATCCTCCTTTACCCCTAGAATTTCTGGAAAATACAAGTAATATTATTTCACAAAATATCAGTTTTAAGACAGAAGATAAATTTAAAATAAAACTGATAAAATTTATCAAGATACTAGCCAAATCTCGTTGTTTATTATTTTTAGATAATATTGATGCGATTATTGAGCATGAAAACTATCGAGAATATAGCGAAATTTTACAAGCAATTGGTCAGTCAAAGCACAATAGCTGTTTAATTATAACCAGTCGAAAAATTCCTCAAGAACTTGAATCGTTAGTGGGAAATAAAACTTCAACTTATTTCCGAGAGTTACAAGGACTTGACTATCAAACTGGACGACAAATTTTGGGAGATATTGACACCTTTCATGGTTCAGAGGATGAATGGCAATTTTTAATTCAACAAGTCTGTCACGGCAATCCTTTATTCATCAAATCTATCGCTCATCATATTCAAGAAGTTCATCATAATAACCTCTCGGATTTTCTTTTAAAAGGGAATCTTCTGATAGAAAAAATCGAGTCTGTTTTAAATTCTTACTTTCAGCAACTATCTGATTTAGAAAAAGCGATTATTTTTGAGTTAGCGATTAATCGAAATCCAGTTTCTTTGTCGGAACTAGAACATAATATTATCATTGAACCTGACGGTAAAAGTATCCAAGAAGGGATCAGATCATTATCTAGCAAAATTCTGTTAGATAAAAAAGATGACTACTTTACCATACATCCTCTACTGATTGAATATTTCACTCAAAAAATTATTACCATAGCAACCGAAGAAATCAAAACTCAAAAATTCCAATTATTAAGAAGTAACTCCTTGACTAAAACCACTGTTCCTGATTATCTAAGAAAGATTCAAATTAATGTTATTTTACACCCAATAATCAAGAACTTAATCCATAATTTTCAAGAAAACAATCTGGAAAGCAACCTAATCGATTGTTTAAAGACATTAAAACATCAATCTTCTGGACAAATTGGCGGCATTGCTGGCAATATTATCAACTTACTTAATATACTGAAAAATGGTCACTTAATCGGCTACGATTTTTCTCATATCTCTATTCGACAAGTCGATTTTTCAAACATTAGACTCAACCAAGTAGATTTTTCATACTCACAGTTTTTTGACTGTATTTTCCCTCAAACTTGTGGTAGTATTTTATCAATTTCTTGTAGTCAGTTTGATCCCTCTCTTCCAAGAGAATATCTTTTAGCAACTGGTGACAGTCATGGGATGATTTACCTCTGGAAAGTCAAACAAGACGGAAAATTAGAATTAAGCAAAAGCTTTCCTGCTCATGGAAGCTGGGTGTGGTCAGTAGCCTTAAATTCCGAGGGACAGTTACTAGCAAGTGGGGGACAAGACGGAATTATTAAAATTTGGTCTATTACAACAGATCTATCTATAAATTGTCATTCTTTGCCCCACCCTTCTCAAAAACATCATGCTCCTATTAGAGCAGTTACTTTTAGTGCTGATAGTAAGTTTTTAGCCACAGGAAGTGAGGACAAAACCATCAAAATATGGTCAGTTGAAACAGGAGAATGTCTCCACACCCTTGAAGGACATCAAGAACGAGTGGGTGGTGTTACTTTTAGTCCAAATGGTCAACTTTTAGCCAGTGGCAGTGCTGATAAAACCATCAAAATATGGTCAGTTGACACAGGAAAATGTCTCCATACTCTTACAGGACACCAAGATTGGGTTTGGCAAGTTGCCTTTAGTTCCGATGGTCAACTTCTAGCCAGTGGAAGTGGGGATAAAACCATTAAAATATGGTCTATTATAGAAGGAAAATATCAAAATATTGATACTTTAGAAGGACATGAAAGCTGGATTTGGTCAATTGCTTTTAGTCCAGACGGTCAATATATAGCCAGTGGAAGTGAAGATTTTACACTGCGATTATGGTCAGTAAAAACCAGAGAATGTCTTCAATGTTTTAGGGGATATGGCAATCGATTATCATCGATTACTTTCAGTCCCGATAGTCAATATATTTTGAGTGGGTCTATAGATCGATCGATCCGATTATGGTCTATCAAAAACCATAAATGTCTTCAACAGATTAATGGTCATACTGACTGGATCTGTTCAGTAGCTTTTAGTCCCGATGGAAAAACATTGATAAGTGGAAGTGGAGATCAAACGATTAGATTATGGTCAGGGGAAAGTGGCGAAGTAATTCAAATTTTACAAGAAAAAGATTATTGGGTTTTATTGCATCAAGTCGCAGTTAGTGCGAATGGTCAACTGATTGCTAGTACCAGTCACGATAACATCATTAAACTTTGGGATATTAGGACAGATGAAAAATACACTTTTGCTCCAGAACATCAAGAGCGCGTATGGTCGATCGCTTTTAGTCCTAATAGTCAAATGCTGGTAAGTGGTAGTGGAGATAATTCTGTTAAGCTTTGGTCGGTTCCGAGAGGATTTTGTCTCAAGACTTTTGAGGAACATCAGGCCTGGGTATTATCAGTAACTTTTAGTCCTGACGGAAGATTAATAGCAACTGGTAGTGAAGATCGAACTATAAAACTCTGGTCTATTGAAGATGATATGACTCAATCTTTGCGGACTTTTAAAGGTCATCAAGGAAGAATTTGGTCTGTTGTCTTTAGCTCTGACGGTCAGCGATTAGCCAGTTCAAGTGATGATCAAACGGTCAAAGTTTGGCAAGTCAAAGATGGTAGATTAATTAATAGTTTTGAAGGTCATAAGTCTTGGGTATGGTCAGTAGCTTTTAGTCCCGATGGGAAGTTACTAGCAAGTGGAGGGGATGACGCAACAATCCGAATTTGGGATGTTGAAACAGGTGAACTTCATCAACTCCTGTGTGAACATACTAAAAGTGTCAGGTCAGTCTGTTTTAGTCCCGACGGTAAGACATTGGCCAGCGCAGGTGAAGACGAGACGATTAAACTTTGGAACCTAAAAACAGGAGAGTGTCAGAACACTTTACGCTCTCCTAGACTTTATGAACAAACAAATATTAAGGGAGTAGAAGGGTTGAATTATGAAACGAGCAACACCATGAAAATTTTAGGAGCTTTTCTGTCACGTTGAAAAAAAGATAGAAGTTAGCCAAGGGAGTCTCAATGAGAGGTAATCCCGATCTGAAAATCCCTAAAACCACACTTCATAATTCAGGCTCTTTGGCGATTTTTGTCAATTGTTTTTGCTCTAGAGCGAACTAATCAATTAAGTCTCTTGCCAGATAAGGATTTAGTCGATTTATGCCCCCCTATTGAACCATACCAAGTAACGAAGAACCCTAACTCTTTTGGTTAGAAAAAGATAAACTTGAGAATCTTCAGTCAAATTTATTGACTCAAAATCAGCTGTACTTAATTTAAATGAATCAACCCTAGGGGTTTGGGGGGTTCTACCCCCCAAAGACGTGGATTGAGTGATAAAATCGGAAGTAATTAAGTACCTAAGCAAAATTAATTACACATTTCGATAAAGCTTTTGCCTCTTGCCTATTGCCTCTTGCCTGTCTTCACTAGGAAATTTATTTTGCATGACTACTTACCAATTTTAGAAGACAGTTTACATTTAAAAATCCCAACTCAACAGATTTACAAAAATGAGATGCACCGAGGGTTGAACAGGTTGCAACCCCGATAATTAATTACAGAACCCGGAAAATAAAAGGATAACGGAAAACCTTATAAGCATCGTTCCAGACTTGCAGGATAGCAAGAATGGGGAGAACAATATTCACCACAGCAAGAATCGGTAAGAGCAAATAACCGATTAAAACCCAAACTAGAATCCCAGCAATTAGGTAGTATAACCACATATTCAGGTGAAAGTTTAAAGCTTCTTTGGCGTTTTCCTTCACCGTTTCATCATCAGAAATGAAATAAATAGCTAAGGGAATCCCCACCGATACCAGCGTAGCACTCAAAAAGATCGAAGCATGACAAGCCACGGATAGGAGTCTTTTTTTGGTTAAATCTTCACTCATGACCATCGGGTTTATCCCCCTAAAATTGTCGTAGAAAGCGGATATCGCTATTATAACAACGGCGAATATCGTCTATCTCATGTAATACCATAGCAAATCTTTCCACGCCAAAACCGGCAGCAAAACCCGTATAGATTTGGGGGTCATAACCGACTGCTTTTAAGACATTGGGATCCACCATACCACAGCCCATCACCTCCAACCATTTGCCTTTCCACTGTACATCTACCTCGGCCGAGGGTTCGGTAAAAGGGAAGTAGGAAGCGCGGAATTTAACCGGTAAATCAGCCCCAAACATTTGCTTAAGAAATTCTTTAATTGTTCCTTTCAAATCCGTAAAAGTTAATCCCTTATCCACCGCTAATAATTCCACTTGATGGAAAACCGCGGAATGGGTTGCATCCACGGTATCACGACGATAAACCCGGCCCGGGGCCACAATCCGAATCGGGGGTTCGTGACTTTCCATGTAGCGAATTTGGACCGGGGAGGTATGGGTCCGCAATAAACGACCATCCCTCAAGAAAAAAGTATCCTGCATATCCCGGGCCGGATGGTCAGCAGGGATATTTAAAGCCTCAAAATTATAATAATCGCTTTCTACCTGCGGCCCAGTGGCGATGCTGTAACCCAGACCGACGAAAATATCGATCATGCGATCAACTGTGCTATTTAAGGGGTGAATTCGCCCTAAAGGACGGCTAAGAGCAGGTAGGGTGACATCGAGGGTTTCCGCCGCTAATTTCGCTTGAATTTGGGCATTATTTAGACTTTCTCGCCGGGATTCCAGCAGCGATTGTACTAATTCTTTGACCTCATTAGCGATCGCACCGAGGCGCGGTCTCTCTTCGGGGCTTAATTTGCCCATTTCCCGTAAAATCTGCGATAATTCTCCTTTCTTACCCAGATAATTCACCCTTAGCTGTTCTAAGTCTTCTAGGGTTGTTGTTTCTTCGATGGAATTTTCCGCTTTCCCTGCTAAGGTTTTTAGGGCAGTTTCGATCGGATGGGGGGATAAACTCATAATTAGGGCATTTTCTAGGGCAGCATTCTAGTCTAGTTTATCTGCTCGGGTGGCGGGAGAGGCAGCATCAATCAAAGCTAATAGCTATGTGCTACGATGGAGATCGAGAATAAAAGTCGGCACTGCGGCTCGTTGTCAGTATTAATGGTCAAAGCGTTTCTGTTTAGTATTGGTTCAGCTAGTTCCCGAAATCTTGGTTCTCTACAAATCTGTTGTTTTTATCTGTGCAAGGATAGGTTTTATGTCAATTTATGTTGGTAATCTCCCCTTCGAGGTTGACCAAGGCGACGTAGTTGAGGTTTTTAACGAATACGGTAAAATTAAGCGCGTTCACCTCCCCATGGAGCGGGAAACGGGAAGAAAACGCGGGTTCGCTTTCGTGGAAATGGAAACCCCAGAGGAAGAAGCTGCCGCTATTGCCGCTCTTGACGGCGCTCAATGGATGGGACGAGAATTAAAAGTCAATCAAGCTCGTGAAAAAGAACCCAGATCTTCCTTCGGTGGTGGCAATCGCAATCGAGATCGTCGCTACTAATCCCCAATCGTAACCATTCTAGGCTATGATTACCTAACTTGTTTTCATTGTCAATAGGGGGAGCGAGCGCTCGTTTCCCCGCTTGTCTATCTAACATCCCAAGGAGATTCTTGTGGCTAAACGTCGTAATTTGAAAAAAGAAAAAGCTGAACGCAACCGTGCCTACGCGCGTCAATTCCGGGCTGCCTCTAATCGTACCACCACCAGAGGAGGTAGAGGCGGTTATTCCAGCGATCAAAGACAATCTTCGGAAAATGAAGGGGCAGCCGATACCTAATCTGCTGACTTAGTTAATCTAGCAATAAAAGCCATAGCCTCGCTTTTATTGCTGACTATTCCATCTAAAGTCGCCCCCAACACCGCCGCAAGTAACGATTTAAACTGGGGACCGGGTTGATAACCCAAAGCTTTTAGGTCATTGCCGTCGATAGGAGCCTCAATCTGCGACCATTTAGTTAAATATTGCCAGATTAAACCCCTAATCCTAGTCTGACTCCTCACCGCCACCAATAACAAACTAGGAACCTGATAACCATTGAAAAAGCTGACAATTTGACTAACGGGTCGATCATAAGCAAAATTATTGCTAATCTCCCTTTCCATAACTTCTAGTTTTTGTAAACGCCCCACAGTATCTTTAGGCAATTGTAAGTTATTAGCGATCGCTATTCTTTCCCCCACAGCCAGAGAAGCGATTAATAATTCCAACCGCATTAACCAAACATTCACCGGCAATTCCAGACTTAAACAATCTAACCAACGACTGAGACAGCGCAATTGTCGCCATAAAGCCCGATTTAAACTTAAATCCCCGTGTAAACAGTGCAAAGCCCCCAAATCAGCCAACTTTTCTAAGGCACTTTCCCAGTAATCCGCCTCTAAAATATAATTCAACTCCGCTTTTAAACGGGACTGTAAAGCGGGTGCATTCTGATTTTGTTGCCGTGAGCGATCATAAACCCCACTTTCGATCGCATACCTAATATAGTTTTCTGTCAAGGGTTCAATAACAAATCTTAAGCGAGTGGCAAAACGCACCGCTCGATAGATGCGCGTTGGATCCTCAATAAAACTATTAGCGTGGAGAACCCGGATGTGTTGGGCGCGTAAATCCAACATACCGCCAAAAAAGTCGAGTAATTCCCCCTCTTTCGGCGAAGTTAGGCGAATTGCCAGAGCATTAATCGTAAAATCCCTTCTATACAAATCCTGTCGAATCGAACTAGCCTCCACTTGGGGATTACTGGCAGGATAGGGATAGAATTCCGTGCGTGCCGTGGCGATATCCACCCATAACGAGCCAAAACGCTCATCTTTGTGCCATAACAAAGCCGCCGTCTGAAATTCCCCGTGAATCGATAACCGGGCCCCCGGATAAATTTCCTGTAAACAATTAGCCAATTCTACCCCCGCACCCACATCGGCGGCACGATGGCAGCCATCCACCACTAAATCGATATCCTGTAACAATAAACTATCCCTTTCTGTGGCTAACAATAAATCCCGCACCGCACCCCCAACCAGATAGAGATGCCAACCGCGTTTTTGAGCGGCAGCGGCAGCAGCTTGCAGGAATGACCATAAAATCGGCTCTAAACGCTCTTTAATCGCCGGTAAAAGACAGGAAACCAAAGCAACCCCTTCAAAACGCACCCGCTCATTTTGATGAATCTGTCTTAATACATCTGTACGAGTGACGATACCGACTAACTGCCCATTTTCTAGTACAGGTAAACGCCCCAAATCATACGTTACCATCAGCGACTCGATTTCCTGAAGAGAAGTGTCGGGGGTAATAGTTTTCGGATTACAAGTCATGTATCCCTTCACAGGAGAGCGAGAAAAGCCGTGATGGAGAGCTAAATCGAGGTCACGACGAGAAATCACCCCAACTAAGCGATCCTGCTCATCTACCACCGATAACCCCGAATGGCCGTAACGAAAAAGGATGCGCTCGGCTTGAGATATGGAAGTATCGGGACGAATTGTCCGCACCGGAGAAGACATTAAATCCCTAGCGGTAGGAGAAGGGGGAATTTGAGCAATTAAGTCCCCCAGTAGTTGATTTAACTGTTGAACTGGCTGAACATCGCGAAAACTCACCGAAGCGGCCTGAGCATGACCACCGCCGTTATAGGGGGAAAAAAGCTGATATAGATTCACTCCATCGATCCTAGAGCGACCAATCACAGTTAAACGCTGTCGGGAATTATCTTCCTCGTCTTTACTATAACTATGGCCAAAAAGTAACGCATCACTATCGGATAATTCCAGTAGGCGCTCGGCTACACTAGACAAACCCGGGATAAAATCGGCAGTATGGAGGAGAACGTGGGCGATTTTACGGTCATGGATCGTTTTAATCTCTAGATTTTCCCAAGCAAGGCTAAATAACTCCTGTAAGCGCGGGGAAAAACTCGGTTGACAGTATTGGGCGATCGTTTTAATGTTAGCAGCACAGGTCATTAACCAAGCCAAAGCATAGGCATCCCTGGGGGTACTACCGGCAAAAGTCAGGGAACCCGTGTCAACGTGAATACCGAGCGCCATTACCGTCGCTGCCATCGAGTTTGGTTTAATCTGGGCTTTTTGTAAAGCTTCCACAATTAAAGTCGTGGTGGCTCCCACCGCTTCTAAATGGACGCTAGAGGCGTGAATATCACTTTCACTATCCAAATGATGATCATACAATTCGATCGCCTGTAAATGCCCTAAATCGAGCCACTGGGAGGCTTTTCCCAGACGCTCTCGCCACTGATTATCAACGATAATTAAAGAGCGAATACTGGCCGGATTGACACTACGCAGTTCAATTAAAGCGAATTCATCCCGATGCAGGGCCAAAAATTCCCTTACTGTTGGGTGCGCTCCCCCCGTTAACACAATGCGACTACCCGCTTTCAGCAACGATAAACCCACCGCTGCCCCCAAAGCGTCAAAATCCGCAGTTTGATGACATAAAATTAAATCCATAGTTTTTTTGAGGTTTTAGGGGTTGGGGGTTAGGGGTTGAGGGTTGGGGGTTTTGGGGTTTTAGGGTTTTGGGGCATTAGTTGAATTTCCCCATTTCCCCACCACCTATCCCCTATCCCCTAATCCCTATCTCTTATTTCCATTAAGTAACAAAATTTGGTAGGGTTGAAAACTGCGAGAGTAAGTTGCTCCAAAAGAGGTAAAATCAGGATACATCCGAGAGCCGATGACCTTGAAGATGGGCGCAAGCAACCCGTAAATCCATAACCTAAATGGTTCAAAAATATGGTAGTAGCGAAGATGTTGATCTTTCAAGCGAGGTAGTCAATTAGGATATGTGCAAAAGTAAGTTCAAATGCCTTGTGGCTATGAACTAAAGGTCTTGCCGTTTAGACCTTGGATGTCCTTATTCTTTGAGCGGAAGTAAACCACTCATTTAACAAGTCCTTCCAAAACTTCAGTTGTCTATAACTCTGGAGAACGGTACTATATCAGGGAGAATTATCTAATATCAAGTGTTTTAGGAGAACCCGATCATGTCCATTGTCTTTCAATTCTTTCTCATTGCCCTAGTTTTATTTTCCTTGCTGATGGTGATTGGGGTTCCCGTTGCCTATGCTTCCCCCCAAAACTGGGATCAATCGAAACCCCTCCTCTATGTGGGTTCGGCAATTTGGGCGATTTTAGTCGTTGCCGTCGCTATTTTAAACTTTTTAGTTATTTAGTCTTGATCAGGAGAACGGGAGTCAGGAGGAGATAGGGTGATAGGGTTTTGGGGTGATAGGGTGATGAGACAGCTTCCCCCACTCCCCACTTCCCCACTTCCCCACTTCCCCACTCCCCACTCCCCACTCCCCACTCCCCACTCCCCACTCCCTATCCCCTTTTGCCTATGACTGTTTTTGAGGGAAATTTTACCGAGGATATATCGTCCTTGCGCTTTGCGATCGTGATTGGTCGTTTTAATGATCTCGTCACTGATAAACTGTTATCAGGCTGTCAAGACTGTCTCAAGCGTCACGGGGTTGATGTCAATCCCGATGGCACACAAGTGGATTATATCTGGGTACCCGGTAGCTTTGAAGTGCCAATGGTAGCCCGTCAAGTCGCCCTTTCCCACCGTTACGATGCCGTCATTTGTCTAGGGGCAATTATTCGCGGCCAAACGCCCCATTTTGACTACGTTGCCGCCGAGGCTGCTAAAGGCATCGCCGCGGCCTCTTTTCAGACCGGTGTTCCCGTTGTCTTCGGTATTCTCACCACTGATACTCTACAACAGGCCCTCGAACGGGCCGGTATTAAAAGTAATTTGGGCTGGAATTATGGCCTATCTGCCCTAGAAATGGCTAGTCTCATGCGTCAATTGCGCCCCCGGGATGAAGATAAACCCCTAGAATTATTGCAAAATAATCCCCAACAGGCACTGATGGAAGGCTAAGAAAATTCCCCCAGCATTTAGGATTTTAGTTGTCCCCACTCCCGGAGTTCCAATGATGAGCGAAGCTGAACAGAACAAATATATTAACCAACTCAGACGGCAATTAGTCAACGCTGTCGAGAGAATCAAGACTCTGGAATTAGATTTAGAACCAGAGGGGCGGATTACGGCAGCTTTTGACGCTATGGAACGGCATATAGATGAAAAATTCGCCGCAGTGGATGAAAAATTCGCCGCCATTGACAAGCGCTTTGATCGTTTGGAACATCAGTTCAACCGACTACAGGCTAAGATAGAAGTGGTTCTCGAAGCTATTACCGGTTTGGGGGATTTGCCAGAATTTGACATCCTCGCCGCCCTAAAAGTGCGGCGATTCCTAAACCTCACGATTTAAGTTTCTGCTTCCACCACCGTCGCATACCACAGTTAAAAAACCATGTACTGTCTTACACAG
>NZ_SFBV01000049.1:0-38869 GCF_007095585.1 Microcystis sp. M_OC_Ca_00000000_C217Col | reverse complement strand
TTGAGACTTGTTCGTTGATAATTTCAACGATTCCTATTTCATCGATAATTCCGGCTACTAATCCCAGATGGTCTAGATTTTTGACTTCAATTTCTGTTGATTGATTCATGGTCGAACAGTCCACTCGCCTCAGTTTTCCAACAATTCCTATTTTTTCATAATTAGGGGTCTCAAGACCGCCCTAGCGGCCACCGAGAAAACCTTCACCAGCTAAGTATTTTTACTCAAGTCTCTGGAGGGGGACAGCTTATGTGACAGTTGAGGGTGCGGAATGTGGGTTGGATATGCTGTATGGTCGCCTGCTAAGATTATAAGTACCTAGGCAAAATTATTTACACATGACGATCATTGCCCCGTAAGGGTTTTAGCTCGATCGGGCAGGTAATTAATTTTGCATGACTACTTACGTTCGTTTTTTGGCAGCTCCTTGATGTACAATTTCATCAATCCACGACGCTGAGGAGAGCAATCTTCGATCGCTTCGTACAATGACGGCCATTTTCTCCGAAACACCGGCGACATAGACAGTTCCGCAAAGGAATGGACACTTCGGGTTACTAACACTGCGTCCATCAAGTCCATTACCGCGTCTTTGCCTGTTCCTAAGAGTTTATAGGCCGCTTCTCGAAATTCCTGCAAGTTTTTCAAAGTCATTTTCGGGAAATTTAGTAATCTTACTTGATTTCCCGTTTTTTCTGCTCAAGCAGTTCTTATGTACTGACTATTGCTCAAATTAGTCTAAACTTGAGGTTGAAGCATGAAACCCAACGCCCGATTATGTTACGCTACCGCTAACCCATCCTACAAATAATTGTGATTGTGCCTCCCTACTTATAAAAGTTTAGATAAACAAGAAAAAGTATAAAGTCTTATGAAGATTATTCAAGAATTATCTCAAAAGTCAACAATTGATGAGATTCTGGCCAGATAATGGGGATGGAGGGGTGAATCAACCTTTCCCAAGTTGAACAGAGATTGTTGTCGAGAGTCGGAGAGAAAAGCAATGAATATCAAGGATACATTACACGATTTTGTCCAGTACCTAACAGAGGCTTTCGCTCGCATTTTTAGTCCCAACAATGATGAATATCCCGATGTGGGGATGCAGCCTTTTGATTCTGAACCCTACCATGCTCCCAAGGGTAATTCTTAACTAAAAATGACGGATAACTGCTTTGAGATAAAGGTTATGGGTAGGGATAATAACCCTACCTGATTTTATAGGAAAATAATTAATCCTCTGCTTGCCAATCGGGACAACTATCACTATCCCAACCGTAGGGATGGAAACCGCAGACGAGAAGATTGCCTCCGTAGATATAACCGTGATAATTACGGCAACCGATACAAGCAGGATGGGTGTTAGGATCGGGGTTAACTTTAGGAGTGAGGGTAAAATCCGAGGGTTCATCTAATTCCGAAAAGGGGTATTCATCGAGGTTAAAAAATTCCTCTAATTCCTGGGGTAAAACCTCTTGAATAAACTGTTCCAGATCGATGATAATTTCTTCATTGATTTCTTCGATAGTTTGGGTAACTTCTTGGAAAAAATTTTCAATTCCCAGCGCCACAGTTTCGATCACTTCCCAAAAATCTTTCTGCCAATCGTCCATGTTTATACTTGCGTCCCTTGTCTGGTAATAATTAATTATTTGTCGCTAAAATCTAGGTTTTAATCCTGTTGTAGTTTCCGTAATTCTTCCTGAAGACGTTCCACCTTTTGCCGCAATTCATCTACTTTTGGCTCGGCTGCTTTGGTGTCCTCCTCATCTTCAATAATTTCTATCCGTCGGGGTTCATGGGGAATATTAGATTCATTACCTGCCACCGTTTGCTGTTGTGCCTGTTTCACCAACTCATCAACGTATTTCCTCGCTTCTTCCGTCGTCATTTCGCCGCGAGAAATCATCTCATCGGCTAATTTTTGGGCTTGATTTCTTAATTCTTGTAAATTTACTTCAGCTTTTTCGGCGGCATAAGTAGCAATGCCTACGCCCAAATAAACTGCTTTTTTGACTAAATCACCTAAGTTGGCCATAGCAAAAATCCTGAATCGATCGCTCTTACTTCCTAGAATAAACGATCCTTCTCCCAAATGGAGATGGTTTTTGGGTGTTGGGGTTTGGGGGTTGGGGTGTTGGGGTATTAGTTGAAATTTCCCCATTTCCCTATCTCCCCATTTCCCTAATCCTCTGATGAGGTAAAGTTTTGTAAAGAGATGCGGTGGTGGCAACAGCAAAAGTGATCGGTATAAAGATTAAATTTTAGTCAAATTGCTGGTTTTTTGCGCTCAAAACGACGATAAAGCCTCATCAGGTCAAAAATGAACTAAATAGTTTGATTAAGCTCAAAATAACTAAATATTGTGGATAGTTGCCCGCTGCCAGCAGCCGGCTGAATCGATTTGTGTTCATCCTCAGCAAAGATTTAAACTAAAGAATCGAGACCAGATTCCCGATTTAATCACAAAAAACTATGTTTCCTATTCATCGCCCCCGTCGTCTGCGTCAAACCCCTCAAATGCGCCGTCTGGTGAGTGAAACCGTCTTGACAGCCAATGACTTTATCTATCCTCTTTTCGCCACGGCGGGGGAAGGTATTGCCTTAGAAGTCAAATCGATGCCGGGGGTGTACCAATTATCAATCGATAAAATTGTTGACGAAGCCAAGGAAGTGCGGGATTTAGGAATTCCAGCGATTATTTTATTCGGGCTGCCGGAAAGTAAAGACACAGAGGCGACGGGAGCATGGCACGATCATGGTATTGTCCAAAAAGCGGCCACAGCGATTAAAGAGGCAGTTCCCGATTTACTCATTGTCGCCGATACTTGTTTGTGTGAATATACCAACCACGGTCATTGTGGTTATCTACAAACGGGAGATTTAACCGGCAGGGTGTTAAACGATCCCACTCTGGAATTATTGCAAAAAACCGCCGTTTCTCAGGTAAAAGCGGGAGTGGATATCATTGCACCGTCGGGAATGATGGATGGTTTTGTGCAGGCAATTCGTCAAGGATTGGATGAGGCCGGTTATAGTGATACACCGATTCTTTCCTATACGGCTAAATATGCCTCTGCCTATTATGGTCCGTTTCGGGATGCGGCTGATTCTACCCCCCAATTCGGCGATCGCAGAACCTACCAAATGGATCCGGGTAATGCCAGGGAAGCCTTAAAAGAGGTGGAATTAGACGTATTAGAGGGGGCAGATATGTTAATGGTGAAACCTGCTCTATCTTACATGGATATTATCTGGAGAATCAAGGAAATGACTAATTTACCCGTGGCTGCCTACAATGTGTCGGGGGAATATTCAATGATTAAAGCGGCGGCGTTAAATGGCTGGATTGACGAAAAACGGGTGACTTTAGAGACTTTAACCAGCTTTAAACGGGCCGGTGCCGATATTATCTTAACCTACCACGCTAAGGATGCCGTGCGCTGGTTAGCAGAGGGTTAAACTTGATGATTGAACCCACCATGCCGATCAGGATAAGGGGGTGGTGAGGTATTAATGTCCAAACCTGATTTTTTTGGGTTCCTTCCACTGATTTTAGGCGATTATCGATGCCCTCAACCTTTTCGGTTAACTTTGCCTGTCCTACCTCTAGCTTATTTAACCGTTCGTCAATTTTGTCAAATTTTTGGTTAACATCTTTTTGGAGATTGTCAATTTTCCCCTCAATCCTCGTCAAAACAGCTTCTAGGGAATAGGTAACGGTTTCGTTAGACATAGTATCAACTTCCATTAGATATATTTTCTCAGTCCGCTATCGGGGACTATTTTAAGACTAAACCGGTTTGAGGTTGTCTGAGAACATCGTTTTTCTGGGATGACAAAACTTGAAACTGTGAATAATAATTAATGTCCAAACCTGATTTTTTTGGGTTCCTTCCACTGATTTTAGGCGATTATCGATGCCCTCAACCTTTTCGGTTAACTTTGCCTGTCCTACCTCTAGCTTATTTAACCGTTCGTCGAGTTTGTCAAATTTTTGGTTAAAATCTTTTTGGAGACTTTCAAATTTTTGGTCAACATCTTTTTGGAAACTGTCAAATTTCTGGTTAAAATCTTTTTGGAGACTTTCAAATTTTTGGTTAAAATCTTTTTGGAGACTTTCAAATTTTTGGTCAACATCTTTTTGGAAACTGTCAAATTTTTGGTTAACATCTTTTTGGAGATTGTCAATTTTCCCCTCAATCCTCGTCAAAACAGCTTCTAGGGAATAGGTAACGGTTTCGTTAGACATAGTATCAACTCCCATTAGATATATTTTCTCGGTTCCCTATCGGGGACTATTTTAAGACTAAACCAGTTCGCCACTTTCTTGCAAAGAGTGGAGACGTTGATAGATTCCCTGCTGATTTAATAATTGATCATGGCTACCGATCTCGACAATGCGACCATTATCTAAGACGACAATTTGATCAGCTTCTCGAACGGTACTGAGACGGTGGGCAATAATAATCGTAGTGCGAGTGCCTAAAATGGATTTCATGGCTAGTTGAATTGCTCTTTCTGACTCATAATCTAAGCTAGAAGTGGCCTCATCAAAAACTAACACATCTGGAGCAACAATTAACGCCCTAGCAATTCCTAAACGCTGTCTTTGTCCCCCCGAAAGACGCACGCCCCTTTCCCCTACAATAGTGGAATAACCATTAGGTAATTCCTGAATAAATTCATCGACACGGGCAATTTTACAGGCTTCTTCTACCTTCTCGAAGCTAATATTAGGATTACCGTAGGTGAGATTTTCTAACACCGTACCATTAAACACATCTACTTCTTGATGGACAATCGCTAACCGTCGCCGATACCAAGTCACATCCAAGCGACTAATATCCTCGCCATCCATCAGAATTTGTCCTTGATTCGGTTCAAAATAGCGGAAAAGTAACTTAACTAAAGTGGATTTTCCTGAACCTGATTTTCCCACTAATGCCACGGTTTGATAGGGTTCAATCAGAAGATTAATATCCTTGAGAATCCTTCTTTCAGGACTATAGCCAAAGCTAAGATTACTTAATTCTACTTTCCCCGTAAAATGATAGGGATTGTGTTGGGCATGATCGGCTAAAAGACTACCAGCATCAGTTCCACTAGGCAAGTTGATAAATTCGTTTAGACGTGCCATAGAAGCATAGCGACGAGCGAAAGTTTCTGCCATTTGAGATAGGGGATCTAATTCCGCATAGGCCATACTAGCGAGGGTATAGGTGGTGATAAAATGCCCGATCGAGATTTTCTGTTGAACGGTAGCTAGGAGAGTAAAGAAAAATACTCCAAATAAACTAGCTTGGACGAGGGTTTTTTCCCAAGTAATTAAGTCCACATAACCCTTATGAATGCGATAGATAACGTAGGTAAATTCTCTCTCTAAACGCTGTTTCTGACGATATAATTCCTGTCCTTCTGTGGCAAAAGCTTTGACAGTTTTGATGTTAGTAATAATCTCAGAATTGCGACTTTGTGTATTTTCGATGTGCTGATCCAGAATTCTTTCTTTTTGCATTAAATCTTTTAAATCTCTCAAAATAAAGGCTACAATTAATACAAAAGAAATAAGAAAAGCAAGGGCGATTTGCCATTGAATTATCCATATAACAATAAAAATACCGAAAACTCTAAACAATTTTGGGATCATCATTCCCGCCACTTCGGGATAAGTCCAAGTATGATTTTCTATGCCTTTGGCGATCCGGTTAGCGATGCGTCCTGGATTATTTTCATCGTAAAAAGATAGGGGTAAGGTGAGAATTTTGGCAATAATTTTTCTGAGATGATCTCGTCGCGCTCTTAAGGATATTTCCCAGTGAAACCAGACACCCACCCAAGGCTGAATTGGTGCTTTAATTACCGTGGTTAGGAAAATTAAGCCTAATAATACCGCCAAACTAACCCACTTTTCTGAGGCAAAGGGAGTTAAAATCATGGTGCGATCAACTAAAGACTGCACGAATCCATCTAAAGGTTGATCAGAAAGAACATTAAGAATCTGTCCGACAGCGTAGGGAACCATCAGATCGATAATTTCAAAGACACTCGATGCAGCAATGCTCAAAAAGGCGGCTTTTTGATAATTGCGATAGTAACTGAGAATATCCCGTAAGGAAGCCATAACATCAAGTAAATTGCCAATTTTTAACTTCTATCTGGTAACTGCTAACTGAAGAGACTGAAGGCACTTTTATGATTGTTTTTCTGGAGTTACCATTATACTACAATACTACAAAAATCTGCCGAACTAGAAATTTCTAGGACAAAAGCCTTGTCATAGTCTTGTATTCTCAATCAGCTATTAGTCAGGAGACGATGCCAGATCAGCTTATATTTCATCGTCGTCAGAAGCACCACAGATCAATTTATCTAAAATTTTGACGAATATTATCACAAAAATTAATAAATTTCTGAAAGGTTTTTAAGTGTTCAGTTTTATCGATACGCTGCAGTATAAAGCTTTTTTTCGGTACTTCTTCCTTCAAATAAAAAATAAATATTCATCGATTAACTAATTCCTTGGGGAAATTCTTCTAAGACATTGATAAGATCAATAAAGGCTTTTTGTCGAGTTTTAGAAATATGAAAATCAGCCGCATTGTTTACCTTAATTACTCCTCCTTTACGAGTGACTATTTTCCAATAGGCAGGACTGATATTATTAATTATATAGGGATGATGACTGGTAATAATAAACTGTAAATCTCGATAATTAACTAATAAATCTTCTGTTAAAGTGTCCAAACAGTTAACCCCCAAACTATTTTCAAATTCATCGATTAATATAACGCTGCCATCAGGAGATAATTCGATCGTTGCTAAGAACATCAGGCTTTTTATCATTCCAGAGGAGATATTTGGTTCTACAATCCAGACATGAGAGTTTTTTTCTTTTATTTGTATGCGAGGTAAGTCTTCAAGTAAAAAAATTGGAGTTAATGAAACAAGCATACCAATATCACCTAGTTTGAATGGTTCTAAAAATTCTATTTTTAAATCTTCAACTTGAGGGAAAATATCTAAAAACTTTCTCTTTATTATCTCGAACGTATCGGGATATTTTTTATAAGTGATCAGTAGTTTGTCGGAAATAGGAAGTTGACTCGATTGTAATTCAGAGAGAGAGGTATATTCGTAGTCTCTAAGGATTTTATCCAATGTTGAAGATGAGATATTAAACTTAAGTGGATTGAAAACCATTTTGTTAAATTCCTGTCGAACAGGGAAAACATCTTCTTCTTGATTGAAAAGCTCTATACAGCTTAAATAAGATGGTAGTTTTGGTGTCTTTGAATGTTTAAACTCAATTACCTCTTGGTTTCTTTCGATCAAAACCTCTTGATCTTTTAAAAGAGTTTCACTAATTATACTAACCTTATTTTCATCGTCATTACTATTGACTTCATCTTCTTCAATCTTGATGAGAGAACGAGCTTTTCTAACCTCAAATTCACCCAACCAATGATAACGAACATGATCATTGGTTAAAAATTCTACATCCCATTTCACCCCATTTATAGACTCACCGTTAGTGATTCTTTTTAAATTCCTAATAGCCTTTAAAATCGAGGTTTTTCCTGCACCTGAGATACCAACTAATAAATTCAAATCTGGAAAAAACTCGCAAGAATCTATACTTAATCCAGAGGATAAATCTTGATAGGATAATCTCAAAAGTTTCATAATAATTTCTTTCCCTCTGCCAAAACTAAAAAGGGTGAGTTAATTCTCACCCCTAGACTTTACTGAGGATCGAGTTTTAGGACTGCCATAAATGCTTCCTGGGGGACATCAACAGTTCCGATCGCTTTCATCCGTTTCTTCCCTTTTGCTTGCTTGTCTAAAAGCTTTTTCTTGCGGCTAATATCACCACCATAACACTTAGCTAACACATCCTTTCTTAAAGCGGGAATATGTTCACTAGCGATAATTTTAGAACCAATAGCTGCTTGAATGGGAACCTTAAATTGATGCCGGGGAATCAATTCTTTTAACTTTTCAGTTAAAGCGCGGCCAACATAATAAGCTTTATCCCGGTGAACGATCATCGCTAAAGCATCAACGGGATCACCATTGACCATAATATCTAATTTAACTAGCTCATTTTCCCGATAGCCAATTAATTGATATTCCATACTAGCATAACCGCGCGATCGAGATTTTAATTGATCAAAAAAGTCCGTCACCACTTCCGCTAAAGGTAACTCATAAATCAAAGCGGTGCGAGTTTTAGTAAAATAACGCATATCCTTGAAAACTCCCCGACGACTTTGACATAATTCCATCAAAGCACCTACATAGGTTTCCGGAGTAATCATTTCCACTTGGATATAAGGTTCCTCAATTTTTTCCCGTTTTTGTGGGGAAGGTAACAAACTGGGATTATCCACTTCGACAATTTCCCCATCGGTGGTAGTAACCCGATAAACTACCGAGGGAGCAGTGGTAATTAAATCTAAGTTATATTCCCTTTCTAGTCTTTCCTGGACGATTTCCATGTGTAGCAGTCCCAAGAAACCGCAACGGAAACCAAAACCCATGGCGCTAGAAGTTTCCGGTTCGTAGGATAGGGCTGCATCGTTTAATTTTAACTTTTCCAGCGCATCTTTGAGATCGGCATACTGATCAGCATCGGTGGGGAATAATCCGCAGAAAACCATCGGTTTTGCTTCTGTATAACCGGGTAAAGGCTCTTTTGCCGGTTTAGTGGTTAGAGTAATCGTATCACCCACCCGGGCATCAGCAACAGTTTTAATCGCGGCTGCCAGATAACCCACTTCTCCCGCGTGAAGTTCATTTACCTGTACCTGTTGCGGTGATAAAATTCCCAATTCATCGATCACAAATTCTTTACCAGAAGCCATAAAACGAATTTTATCGCCCTTTTTCACCCGACCATCCATGACGCGGAAATAGACAATTACCCCTCGATAAGCGTCGTAATAACTATCAAAAATTAAAGCTCGGAAGGGTTCTGCGAGGGTATCTTGGGGAGGGGGAACCAATTGGACGATCGACTCTAGAATATCATTAATACCGATCCCAGCCTTAGCCGAGGCCCGAATCGCCTCACTACAGTCTAAACCCACCACTTCCTCGATTTCCGCTGCGACTCGTTCCGGTTCGGCACTGGGTAGGTCGATTTTATTTAAAACTGGGATAATTTCGAGGTTATTTTCCAGTGCTAGGTAAACATTGGCTAAAGTTTGCGCTTCTACGCCTTGGGACGCATCCACAACTAATAAAGCTCCCTCGCACGCCGCTAGAGACCGAGAAACCTCGTAGGAAAAATCCACATGGCCGGGGGTATCAATCAGATTGAGAACGTATTTTTGACCATCCTTAGCGGTATAATCCATGCGTGCCGCTTGTAACTTGATGGTGATACCTCGTTCCCGTTCCAAGTCCATATTATCGAGAAATTGTTCTTTCATCTCCCGTTGGGCTACGGTTCCTGTAATTTGCAGGAGGCGATCGGCGAGAGTTGATTTACCATGATCGATATGAGCGATGATGGAAAAATTGCGAATGCGAGAAACGGGAACGTCAGTCATCGTGGTTCACTGCTGGCAAAAGTCAGGGGTTTATAAAATTTTAGATTCCTTAATTCATTGTAGAGGTAAAGTCTCTAAGGCTGGAGCAAAAGTGAAAAGTAAAAGGTAAAAAAAGCTAAACTGCAAGTATAGTTAGGGTTTCGGCCTTGGCTTCCCCTCTCGGCATCCACAGGAAACTATGGTAGGCTTGATTATGCTGACAAAATCAGGCAAAGGGCAATGGCTAAGGAAAGGCTCTATGATTTGTCCAAATCGGATTACCATAGATAAACTCTTGGATAAGAATCCTCGACTGACGGGTAGAATGATAGATAGCAATCATTAATAGAGCTTATGAACGACAATGCTACACCGACTCAGCGCACGGCGGAGAAAGTTGAAATCGCTATTCACCTTGACTCGGAAGTTTTAGACCAGATTAAACACCTGACTAACGATCCTAGTCGCATTATCGAAACAGCGATTAAACAGTGGCTAAGAGGAGAGAAACAACCGGATGAGGACTTAACCCGTCATCTTCGACGCAATCCCCCCGTACCACCCAAAGGGGAATGGAATGACTAAGATTTTTCAGTCTCTAATAGGTTATTTCCCGACGGAGAGACTGAAATATTTTCTTAGGTCAACCATTGATAGTAATTGAGATTTTTTCCCCAACTAAGCTAGTCATACTAAATTCGTTGAGTATAGGCTACATATCAGGACAAGCAAAAGGGGGAATAGATAATCAGTTTTTAATAAACGGATTTAGTATCATTTTGCTTGGGTACTTACGGGAGGAACAAAACTGATGCGGATAGAAATTGAAGGCTGCGATGCTATCAAGGTTGCTCAGGACATCCTAGAGATGGAAGGGGTGCAAGGCAGCTACGAAGTTATCTCCAAAGTGGAGAAAGAGGGAACCCTTGCTACCATCGCCACCATCATCGGCATTATTAGCGGAACAATCACCATCGCTGAGAAATTTTACCAATTAAAGCGAAAAATTGACTCTCCTGAAACCCCGAAGATCGAACGGGTGTTGATTGTCAGCAAAAACGGCGATCGCCTGCTGCTCAAAGATGCTACCCTAGAGCAACTACAAAAACTCTTGGAACAAGAAAAATCACAGCAATTCTAAATTTGCCCTGTAGCAAGGCTTTTGGGAGTTAGTTCGCATAATACGGGGTAAAATTCAATGGGATGGCGAATTTCATTTCACGAGTCTTCGGGCTTTTGACGTGATAGTACACCCAAAGTTGCCCCAAAAATCCCCCTTTAAAATGTTCTTTAAATCCCTAAAAGGCTTGCTGTGTCTAAAACTGAGAATTGCTGGAAAAATCATGAATATACTGCATATTGATCTTCACATGAAGATACTGCATATTGATCTTCAGGAGAGGGGTAGCAATAGCGTTGAGTTCCGATTTTTCTGGGATAACCCCAACCAGACTCGTACCTACACAAGATGCTTGAGTGAAATCAATAACCTGAGTGATAGGGCCGACACCGATTACTATACCCGTTTACCGGAAGATCACGCCACAACAGGACAAGGTTTATACCGATGGTTAGATGGTACGGAGCGCATCCTCCAGAACGAATTAGATAGCCACCGGGGAGAGAAAATAGTTCTGGCTATCAGCACCAGCAAAAGATTAGTCCATCTACCCTGGGAATTATTACACGATGGTCAGGGTTTTCTGGTGGAGAAAAGACCTGCCATTATTCCCGTGCGGTGGTTTTCCAATAATAGACCGAATCAGATTGTCAGTCCGCCGCAAAACCGCCCCCTCAACTTGCTCTTTATGGCTACCTCTCCGCTAGGCGTTGAACCCGTCTTAGATTACGAAGCAGAAGAGGGGCAAATTTTAGGAGCCACCCAGCGCAATCCGGTGAACTTGAGAGTAGAAGAAAGTGGTTGTTTAAATGAGTTAGGCTATGTAGTTCGGGAATATGACCAAGGCTACTTTGATGTCTTTCACTTAACAGGTCATGCAACTCATCAGGACGGAAAACCCTGCTTTCTCACCGAGGATGAGTATGGCAACCGGGTTGATAGCGACACCAATGCCATTTATGATGCGATCGCTCGTTCTTCTTTACCGCCTTTAATTTTCCTCTCTGGTTGCCGTACAGGTTATGCTCCTGACAGCGCAGTTCCCTCCATGGCGGAAGAATTTTTGGACTTGGGGGCAAAAGCTGTTTTGGGTTGGGGAGAAAGGGTTCTAGATACGGATGCAGCAGTAGCAGCGAAGGAATTGTACGGACATTTATCCCAAGGGGAAACGGTAATTGAGGCCCTATCTGCTACCTATAGAGCCTTAATTGACCAGCAAGCAAGGGATTGGCATAAACTGCGCTTATATGTAGGAAACACTCTACCTCAAGCCCTAGTAACTCCCTTAAGGACACCGAAACGCACACAACTGCCAAAACCGACAATTACCAGAGAATTTAGAGATGATGAAAATCGGCTTAGGGTGGTCAAAAGGGAAGAGTTTGTCGGTCGTCGTCGCCAGTTACAGAATTGTTTGCGAACGCTGAAAACGGATTGGGAAAAGGTTGGGGTACTAATTCATGGTATGGGAGGATGGGGAAAAAGTAGTATCGCCTCTCGACTGTGGGAGAGATTGCCTGAATCGGAAAAGCTTCTCTGGTGGCGACAAATTGATGAAGTTTATTTGATAAGAAAGTTAAAAGATAAACTCATCAATCCTAAAACTAGAGAACTTATTGCTGATTTAGAAAACAATCAAATTGAACTTAAATCTCGATTATCTTACCTATTCATTCGGTTAGCTGAATTGGGAGAAAAACCGTTTCTTCTGATTCTTGATGACTTTGAATGGAATCTCGAACCTCGTGAAGGTCGCTATATTCTTAAGGCTCCAGTCGCCCCGATTTTAGCAGCATTAGTCACGGCAATCCAAGAAACGGGAACTGACCATCGGATTCTGATTACTTGTCGCTACGAGTTCGATTCTGATTTATTAGAGGCTTTTTTCTTGCAGGGATTAGAACCATTTAGAAAAGCCGAACTGACTAAAAAACTCGCTCGTCTAGCCAATTTTACCCCGGATCAACTTCCTGAACCTCTCAGGGAAAGGGCGTTGAATTTAGCCGATGGAAATCCTCGATTACTAGAATTTCTCAATAATGATATTTTAGGTAGAGAAGACGCAGAAGCTAAATTAGCTGAACTAGAAAATAGTCCCGATTTGTGGAAAGATAAAATTATTTGGCAGGAACTGTACCAGCTTATCGATCAGCCATTACAGCAGGTTCTTAGTCATTGTTTAATCTATGAGATACCCGTCCCGATGGTAGCTTTAGAAGCCGTCTGTAGCTCCATTTCTAATTACCAAGGACAATTAAAACGGGCAAGAGAACTGGGACTACTGGAAATTAGTCCTGAAGTTGAACAAAAAAATCAACTTTATCGTGTCTCTCGAATTTTACCTAATATTATTTTCTCTGTCCAACATCCGGTCGCAACAGAGGTTTATTCATTATCTAGGAAAGCTCATGATAAATTATATGAATTATGGGGGAATAAAGAGAACGAAAACGAGGAAAGATGGCGCGAGATTTTCCGTCTAGCTTTTGCAGAGACAGAAAACCCAGATCGTTTCCGAGAACAATTCGACAAGATGATCTCGGTACAATATCACAAAGAGGCTGATCGCGCCTACGAAAAAGAACTGAGAAAACAGAGGGAACATCTCATAGAAAACCAAGAACAAATCTATCAAAAGTTAGAGGAGTACCTAAAGCAACAGGATTGGAAAAAAGCCGACTACGAAACCGCTTTCATTATGTACCAGTGGATGATCATAGAAAATTATAATGACTTCTACGACCTTTTTAGTCAGGTATCCCTAGATGTAATCAATGAAATTGACCGTCTCTGGGTGAAATACAGCGAAGGGAAATTTGGTATTAAGAGACAGGCGAAAATTTACCGTGACCTTGGGGGGACAGAAGAATATAATCGGGAAGTATGGGGTAGTTTTGGCGATTGCATAGGTTGGCGACAAGGAGGTATATGGTTGGAGCTTGAAAATATAGAATATCCTGCCACAGCAGACTTGAGCGACTTTACATTTCCAATTCTTATATACCATCACTTTTACCAAGGTGGGGGTGGGGGAATTGTTTATGGAGCGAGGAGAATTTCTACGTTAGCTTCAAGACTTGAATCCCAAAATATTTAACTTAGGTGCTAACAATCGGGTAAAATTCTATTTAGAGGCTATAATCAGTGCATCCATATATTGACGTAAGTATAAGGTAACTTCTTGAAATCCAATTTCTGAAAGTTCAGAGATTGTTTCATCTTCATAGCGTATTCTATTAGGTTGTTCATCCGTAGTATAGTGCAACATAACCTCTTTCAGGAGATCGAACCTTTCAGCAGATACAAGGACTTCAAAGAATTTATCATATTGCCACTTTATATCACGGTTATGCTGTTCACCTCTTTGCGCGATTTTATCAGCGTCTAATAACTTACCTCCAATGAGAAGCCGACTATATAATAGTTGAAATACTTGAAAACGATAGAGTGCCAACATATTGTGAAAAGTGAATCCAGAAACAATAAAATTAAAGTTATTCAAAGGATAACTTTGCAAAAAGTTTAAAACATCATCCTGAATAACAACAAGAGTATCTTGAGATAGGTAATGTGAAAGCCTTGAGCGGATTTTTTGAATCATCGAAGGTTCGTTATCGATAGCGATTATCTTAATATTTTTTGCTTCAGATAGGATCATCTCAGTTAATTCTCCATCGCCACACCCAATTTCTAGGATCAGCGATTCCTTTGGGCAAGAGTTTTGATAGTTAATTAGTAGTTTGACTAACTCTTGTCTTAACTTTTTAAGATGAGGACGAGCAGATTGCCAGAGACTATAATCATCACCTATCTTGCCGTCAAACCTTCTTTCTATAAGTTGATTATTTTCCATAAATTATAACTTAGCTATTTTGGTGTACATAGTCAGAGACTTAATTTTGCTGAAAGACTTGCCGAACATAATATTTAGCTTTTGATGGCAATTCGCTACTTCCTCTAAACGCTTAACTTTGGTACTTTGACTCATTCCAATTATAGCATATCTTTACAATTGCAGAACTTCCACAAGCAAACTTAAGATACATATCTTATTTGAAAGCAAAGCTAGACTCTAGCCTACTATTAATGATGTATTCTCCTCATAATAATGCTGCGGTTTCCAAGATTAAGAATATCAGGTATCCCTTCAATTTCTACAATAAAATGTTCCACAAATTCATGTCGTACATCTTCACGAACTCCTATTTTACTCGTCCATCTTCCAGTGTTTAATTGCCGACAGGCGTGAGAGGGACTACCATTAATAGTATAAATAGCGATTTTTTCAACAAAAAAACCGTTAGGACTAAACTCTAAATTAGGATCACCAATTGGGCAAACTTCAAAATGCTCGGTCCTATAGGCATCTATGAAGGCACTTAGAGTGTTCTCCCTTGGTATTCCAGCTGGCCAATATTCAGTCTCAAATCGATCGGGAAACCACCAACGCTCTTGATCATTTACTGCCCAAGCAAAGGAATTGTAATAAGGAGTTCTCCGACTGGTTATATGACTATCACCGTTAATGATTACAATACACATACTTTTTAAATAGATGATTTAGTGTTCATTAATATATCCCCTTTAATATATCCCTTTCGGATACCCCAGTGCAACCAAGCATCGATCATCTCCTTAGACTTACCCCGGCTGTCTTTAGGAACCGGATCTTCACCAGAAATAGCTTTTAATGCCCAAAACCAACGGCTAGGAAGGCTTTTTGGCTCTTTAAGATTTTTGAGCAAAAATGGTATAACATCTTGCCCCATTCCAATAATTCTCTGATAGTTAGGATGTATAATCGCCTCATGGGTTGAGGATAAATGACTTGTTTCATTAATCCAATCTTCAGCAAGACTTTCAAACTCCCTTAGTCTCTCTGCCCGAGTTTGTTTGTTAACTAATATGGCAAGTAAAGAAGAAAAACTTTGTAAAAAGCTAAGATTATTATCGAATAGCTTGAACTTATATCCAAAAAATAGAGCAATAGCTCCGATGAATTTTCCCTCAAAGAAAAGTGGGAAAACGCCAAAGGCTTCAAGTTTTGAATCTTCAAAATGTTTTAAATCAGTTTGAATAAACCGATTATTGTTTTTCTCCTCATGTACTCCTTCAATAAATTGACAAGTATTTGAAGAGATTTTTTCTGCAAACTCCTTTCCAACCTCTTCAAGATAAACTCGACATGAATTACTTACTCCAGATACTTCAGAAAATCGTAAAACTTCCACTACTTCAGAAGACAAGTTTTTTCTGTAAAGAATGGCAACTTTATATGGAGTCTCGTTGCCGACTAAGTATTTGAAAATTTCGTCATACATCCTTTCTTGATACTTGTCAAAGGAATCAACTGGGATAATATCTGCAAGGTATGTCAAGTAATTGAGTATATTAATCTCAGAATCCCTGTGAATATTAGATAGTTTAGCAGAGGCGACTCCTGCTAAGAAAGCTACTGTACAGGGATCAAAGCTTGCCAGATCGTCAATATTGCCCTGATCATCAACTTTGTTTATAATTCTCAATACTCCATAGGTTTTGTTTCGTCCATTCAAAGGTAAGGCAATGGCAGAGATTAATTTGCCTAGCTTATCAGAATATTCCTGCCTATACTTCAAATTTTCATACTGGAAAAGCTCTCCAGTAACCTTCCCATATGATCCATCAGATGGATTAGCAGCGCTGCCAGTGAAACTCTCCCCTTTCGCATACCTCTCTTCTTGTAGCCATGTATCATCTATTGGCTCACCATTAACGTCTTTGCCTTGAATGGCAAAACGCTCTAGTACATCATCCTTAGAGATTAAAAAAATCGCTGCAACTTGACACTTAGCTTCTTCACAAACTTTTTTTAGAATATATTTTACCGTATCTTTCTTATTGCTTGTAAAATTCATTAAGGCTTGCTCAAGTTGTTCAAAATCAGAAAGATTGTCTAATCTTTTTGTTTGATAACTTATAAGGTCGTTTCTAGTATTTAAAAATTGATTAGCCTTAGTTGCAGTATCGTCACATTTCTCACCTTGTAAACTCTCAGGCATTTAGTTGCTCCTTGAAATTTAGTCAATTTACTCAAGATTACCATCACACTCAAACTGAAATATCGAGGCTGATGAGAATAAAAGTATTATGGTTAATTAAGAACAATCATGCTAATGATAGTTTTATCTATCAATTATCAATTATCAATTATCAATTGTAACATGGATTTACAGGTTTGTCAATTGTAGTGTCTTCGAGCTGCCATCTTTGTGCCGATCACTCATCACCGTTAGATGCCCTTGGTATAGTTAAGCCGATCAATGCCCTGGAACTCAATACTTCTCGGATAATAATACGAGGCCAGGGGAGATGGGTTTTCAACTTTCTCCCCTGCACCCTGCTTTCTTGCAGTCTCAACCAAAGATTTAAGATCAATCGAGAAATATCGCCCGCTGCGGGTTGTGACAATTAGTCAAGATGAACTGATGAGCCACCTCAATAATTTCTGGACTATTGGCCTCCCACTCCTCCCAGAGGGATAGCTAACCCGTTGGAGCTTTCTTCCCTTTTTTGGTAATCTTCACTGCTGCCATTAATTTACTCCCCCAATGGTCTTGGATTATCGTTAATCTTGTGGATTTTCAATGTTTCGGGCAGCATGAAGTACCGCAATAACATCGATTTGCTCAGGCTTGATATAATAAATTATGCGATAAGAACCCTCGATAACTTCTCGGATCTGCTCAGTTTCAAACTCCGGAACAAGACGACCCGAAAAGGGAAAATTAGCAATCTGTTCTGAGCGTCTGGTCAATCTTTCCACCAGTCTTTGAGCATATTGAGGGGAGTTTTGTGATATGTAGTTGTAGATGGATGATAAATGATTAACGGCGGTTTCTGTCCAGAAAACTTTCATGGCTCTAGCTTGAACTTAGTGCGTACTTCTGCCACAGAAATAACCTTTTCCGCCTCACTATCGGCTAATCCTGCTTCAATTGCCTGTCTCACATAAATCTCATACATCAAATCATCCCATGTAGAATTATCCGGCAATTTATCGATTAAATTTCTGGCTTTTTGTTTAATGTTTTTTATTTCCATGATGGTTTCCAAAATGACTCCTGACAGTTTACATTATAGCAAGATAGGCTCCTAGAGATGGTGTATTCTAAAACCACCGCTAACGCTCAGAATATCCAAAAAGGCTTTTCCCTCTCGATGTCCTCAACGAAACCTCAACCCGTGATTGGTGTTATTTGGTGGATAAATGCTGTTATTGGCATGGAGATGGTTGAGGGCGGGTAGTAAAACTGTAGCATATAAGGTATTGGGTTAGCAATCAAGCTATAATTAGCCAATGAACAAAAAACAGCGAAAAACCTATAAACAACTAAAAAGATACCAAATTAAAGCTCTTCGTGAATTTTTAATTAAAGCAGGAGTAAATTAATGCAATACAAAGGCTATGAAGCTGTGATTGAACAGGATGAAAACGATCGCTTATTTTTTGGTCGTGTCATCAACATAGAAGATATTATCGTTTTTGATGGTCTTTCCGTTGATGAACTAGAACAAGCTTTTAAAACCGTCATTGAACAATACTTAACGGATTGCCAAACCCTGAATAAAAACCCTAATCAACCGACTTATTCCTTATCTTCCCATGAGCGGTGAATAGATAGCTTTATGAGAAAAAGGACGAGGAGTCAAGCTTACAGCCCGGAGCAACATATTTACTCTCGTCGCCGCTTAATTCACACGCAGCGGCGCAGAAACTTGCTCAACATTCATTGCTGTATGTAACAATACAGGAGGAGTTTATCTCAGGAGTTCCACGGTGATTAGAGAGCTAGACCGTATTACTGTTAATCCACAAATATGTCTTGGACAGCCAATGATTCGAGGAATGCGTATCACTGTAGGATTTGTTTTGAAACTGTTGGCTAGTCAGTTATCTATTCAGGAAATCTTAGAGGCTTATCCAGAGTTGGAGGAGGAAGATATTCGTCAGGCTCTTAATTATGCAGCTTGGGCTGTATCCGATTATATCGTTAGCTTCACTTCAGCAGCCGTAACGCACCGCTAACTTTAATGATGGTGGGTGATATAATTTAAAATTCTGAGGTAAATCATGCAACTAAAACTAACAAAAATATTCCAGAAAGTTCCCGAAGGCTATATTGGTTTTGTCGAAGAATTGCCAGGAGCTAATACTCAAGGAGAGACTCTAGAAGAAACTAGAAGCAATTTAGAAGAAGCAATTGAGCTAGTTTTAGAAGCTAATCGTATATTAGCTGAAGAGCAACTGCAAGGACAAGAAGTGATTCGAGAGTCTGTTACTTTCTGGGCTGCATGAAACGTATAAACTTAATTCGTCATTTAGAAGCTTATGGCTGTGAATTCTTAAGAGAAGGCGGCAATCATACGATTTATGTAAATCGTGTCAATCAGAAATCTTCAGCCATTCCGCGCCATCGTGAAATCAATGAATTCTTGACGCGAAAAATTTGTCGAGATTTACAAATACCAGAACCATGAGTGCGACTCCTGTTAAGCTGCTGTAGAGTGTAGGGTGCGTGTTTGCGGCTACTAATTTGGATAATAAAATAAAACTAACAATCCGCCGTAATGACTCCTGACAGTTTACATTATCAACTATTCATTATTAATTAAAAAGGCGATCGCAAAATTACGCCTTCTTAAAAAAGAGATTAAACACCTTAAGCAAAACCCAAAGGTTGAAACTGAGTATCATTGATAATTTTAACCGTTTCCCCCGACTGCTTAATCACAAACAAACCGCGCCGATAGGCATAGACATCTATTCCCTGATCAATTTCAATGCCTGCCACTGCCCCATAAACCCGAAACTCTCGAAATTGGGGGAAAGCAACCTTAAATCGCTGTAATCGGCTGACAAAATCATCTACATCATCCCTCGACAGTCGAGATTTACATTCCACAGCCACCAACTCGCTCCCATTCACCGCCACAATATCAATCTCCATTGCCGCCTCAGGACGCTTACTTTTCAAGCGACTCATCGTTTGGGTGACATCAATGCCCCATTCCTGAAATAAACCCACGACCGCAGGCTCCACCATTTCTTCTATAAAAAGACACAAAGGAGTTGTTAAGCTATTGACCGCTTTGGTCGTTTCTTGTACCTGTTTTTTTAATTCTTCCATCGTGCGATTAGCTTCCTCTCTGCGGCGATCAGCTTCGGCACTGCGGCGATCGGCTTCGGCACTGCGGCGATCGGCTTCCTTTTGAAACTCGGCAAATTGGGCCTCAGTTCTTTCAAATAACTTGTAAATATCGGCGATCGTTACAGCGTCTGACATAGGAAGATTCTTCAAGCTTGAGGAGTCTAGTCCCATTCTAGCGACTTGGCCCAGAAGAAATGTCCCTAGCTTCTCATCCGTGTTTTTTCAATCAATTATTGACTATCAACTAATCAGCGATCGCAGTTCAAGGGGAAGGGGTCAAAGGTCAAAAGGCGATCGCGGTCAATGGATAATAGGCAATTGACAATGGATAATTATCAACCGAAGCTCATGCGGCCATGGGCTACTATTTTGATCATCAGGAAGAAATTGACCTGGAAATCACCCAAGAATGGGATCAGGTACAAATTAGCATAACGCGAATAGCTAAATCACTTTTTACAGCAGGGTGAAAGAAGTGACTTTTCCCCCCTTCCCCCGAATGTACCCCGTAACTGATATAAGTAGAGATGTAGGTCTATAACCAAAATTGCCGCATCAGTTCGGTTAGGTGACTGTTTTTCGCTTGTCTAGGAGGGTAGATATGCTCAACGAATTAATTTATGAAGGATTAGGTTTAAGTGCTGTTTTCGGAGGACTATTCCTCTGGTCGCGCTCTGGTCTCGTCAGCAAAAATACCGCCCTTTTAGCCGCACAAGCGCAATTACAGCAAAGTAACTCAGATTTGTTGGCTCAAGTCAAGGGTTTAGACGTGGCGCAATCAGATTTAAAAGACGAAAATCAGCAGCTGCACGCCAAAATAATTTACATAGAACAACATTCCGCCCAATTACAGCACAAAGCTACGGATTTAGAAAATTCTCTCCAGTCCCTCCAGCAAGCTGTCCAGATAGGTGAGGGTGAAATTGAACACCTGAAAACCACCGCTAAGGAAATAGAAGCGGAGAAAGCTGGTTTGATGGAGCAATTAGAGCGAGAAAAAGCCCAAATTATTAGCCTAGAAGCACAAATTCAAACTTTAGAGCAGCAAAAAGGTGAAATTAACCGTCAATTTGATTTGACTAAAAAACAGACCACCTCTCTCTATAGTCAAATTCAGACCCTAGAACAGGATAAAGCTCTCTTACAGCAAGAGCTAGAAAAAGCTGAGGAATTAAGGGCCAAAGTGGCCGATTTAGATCATAAAAACCAAGAATTAAGCGATTTAGCCGCCCAAATTCCCATCTGGCAAGGTCAAATTCAAACCTTAGAACAGAATCTGGCTGACCAAACAGAACAGTATGAGCAAGGACAGCAAGAAATAGCCAGCTTACAGGGTCAAATTAGCGGGTTAGAACAGGAAAAAAAGTCTCTCAGCGAAGATTTAGCCGCAAGTCAAACTCGATCGCTCTCTTTAGGGCAAGAATGCGACAATTTAACTATAAAACTGCAAGAAACCGTCGCTCAAGTGGCGGCCATAACCGACGAAAAGGACAGTCTCGGCGCTCGTCTCGAAGCGGCTAAACTGGAGTTACAAGCTTTAGAAGTCCAGAAAGGAGAATTATCGGCAGAATTAACCACTGCTGCCGAAAAAATTGCTAATTTAGAAGGGCAATTACAGGAATTAAACCAGTTACCCCAACAATTAGCCGATTCTCAGGCAAAAATTGCTGATTTAGAAGGGGAATTACAGGAATTAACCCAGTTACCCCAACAATTAGCCGATTCTCAGGCAAAAATTGCTGATTTAGAAGGGCAATTAGAGGAATTAACCCAGTTACCCCAACAATTAGCCGATTCTCAGGCAAAAATTGCTGATTTAGAAGGGCAATTACAGGAATTAACCCAGTTACCGCAACAGTTAGAAACCTATCGGGAAAATATTGCTAATTTAGAGATTCAACTACACCAGTTAAGTGCTGAAAAAGACCAATTAGAAGCCACAACTTCCCGTCATATCGAGGAATTAAGCCAACAAAATCGCCAACTAACTCAAGATTTAGAAGTCCAAAAAACGGCGGCTAAAGCTTTAGACAAGGAAAAAATTAAGCTTGAGAGTGAGTTAACAACTAAGCAAGAAGAAATCGCCGCTTTAGAGGTTCAAATTCAAAACCTAGAACAAGAAAGAGACGATTTCTCTCGACAAACTGCCCCTATTACTACTAATGAACCGGAAGCAATTATTAGCGAGACTCCGGTAGTAGAAGAACCGGAAACTCCCCCGGTGATTGCCGAGGAAACTCCGGTAGTAGAAGAACCGGAAACTTCCCCAGTGGTTGCCAAGGCGACTCCTGTGGTGGCATCAGAAAAAATCCCGGTTGCGGATACAAGTTTAGAAGTGCAACCCGCAGCAAAGATAGTCCAGACGAGTCAAGAATCCGCCGAAAATCCCCTAAGGGGAAAAAGCCTAGTTATACTAGGAACCTTCAGCAAAATCAGTCGCGAGAAAGCGAAATCATTGATTATTAATGTCGGTGGTACTGTTACCGGTTCCCCCAGTGCGAACACCGATTATGTTCTCCTCGGTAAAGCTCCCGGTGAGAAACTCAAAAAGGCTCAAAAATTAGGCATTAAAACCCTTTCAGAAGCCCAATTTCTGCAAATGGTAGAATTATTTTAGCCGTCGGTCGTCGGTCGTCGGTCGTCAGGAGATAGGGTGATAGGGAGATAGGGTGATAGGGAGATAGGGTTTTGGGGTGATAGGGTGATGAGACAGCTTCCCCACTTCCCCACTTCCCCTTAATTACGAAAATTATGAGTCAAAAAATTGCCTTTTTAGGATTAGGAGTAATGGGAGCGCCGATGACGACTAATCTTGTCCGTCAAGGTTTTGCTGTCAATGCTTGGAATCGTACCCCAGAGGCGCCGGGGATAACCATTGCTGGGGCAGCTGGTGCGAACATTTGTTCTAATATTGCCGCCGCCGTCAGGGATGCCGAGATTGTCTTTACCTGCGTCGGAGATGTGCCTGACGTGGAAGCGGTAATTTTAGGACCGGGGGGTGTCATGGAATCGGCAGCGGTGGGAACTCTGGTGGTGGATATGAGTACCATTGGCTCTCAAGCCGCTAGGATGATTGGTAAAAAGCTAGAGGAAAATAATCTCCGTTTTCTCGATGCTCCCGTCTCTGGGGGCGATATTGGGGCGAAAAACGGCAGTTTAACTATTATGGTGGGGGGGAAAGAAGCGGATTTTCAGACTTGTCTGCCCTGTTTTCAAGCCATGGGTAAAACTATTCGCTGGTGTGGCGAAATCGGCAACGGACAAGCAGTAAAACTCTGTAATCAAGTCTTGGGGGCGGTTCACATGGTGGCGCTGTGTGAGGCTCTAAAAATGGCAAAAATTCAAGGATTAGACCCCAATTTAGTCATAGAAGTCTGTAAAACGGGGGCGGCAGGTTCTTGGGCGTTGGAAAATTTGGGACCAAAAATCCTCGCCCAAGATTTACAGCCGGCTTTTATGATTGAACATATTTTGAAAGATTTGCGATTAGTCAAAGAAACTGCCCAGACAGCCGGGGAAATTCTGCCCGGGACAGATTTAGCGGAAACTCTATTTAAAGTAGTAGCGGAATTGGACGAAGGCAAGGGAATTAAACAGGGAACCCAAGCGATGATTCGCGCCTACGATTAGGCCTTTTGTTGGCGATAAATATCATCGGTACGGGCAGCCATGATGAAATCATTTTGATGTAATCCCCCCACGTCATGGGTCCACCAAGAAACGGTAACTTTACCCCATTCTGTCAATAAAGCTGGGTGATGGCCTTCTTTTTCCGCCGCTTCTCCCACGGCATTAGTAAAGGCAATTGCCCCTTGAAAATTGGCAAATTTATAGAGTTTTTGCAGACGGGGAATACCCTCGTATTCTAAGAGATTCCAATCGGGAATTTTAGCCTGTAAAGCGGTAATTTCCTCGGCAGTGATAGGAGAAGAACCCGATTGATAAGGTTGACATTTTTGTTGAGCAAGTTCGGTCATAGGGGTATCAATCCAGATTTTTTAAGTAAGTAGTTATAATTAAATTGAAGATAGATTTTGCCTCTGATCCCCCCTGCCCCCCTTGATAAGGGGGGTGCCGATCCCCCCTGCCCCCCTTGATAAGGGGGGTGGGGATACCCCCTGCCCCCCTTGATAAGGGGGGTATCTGACAACTTTTAACACCTACCTACTTACCTTTATTATAGAGGAAAATCCCCCAGAGAAATTTTTTATTCTTCCTCTGACTCTGGAGAACTCACCCAAGGGGTAGAAGATTCGGCAGCTTTCGGGAAAGAAAAAGATTTTTTCGGAGGAGAAGGCAATAATTCCAATTGTTGATTACCGGTTTTATAGCTAGTTTTATTTTTATGCTCTCCCCGTCGTCGTTGGGAGGTTTTTTCCTCTGTCGTATTTTCGGCTATCACTTCATACAAAATCGCCCGTTTATCCTCTTGTTGGCCTTTTCTTAAAACCCGTCCTAAACGCTGAATATATTCCCTCGTGGAACCGGTTCCCGATAAAATAATCGCGATGCGTGCTTCCGGCACATCAACCCCTTCATTAAGAACATGGGAAGTCACCAGAATTTTGTATTCTCCCTGACGAAAACGGGTCAGGATTTCATGGCGTTCTTTCACAGGAGTTTGATGGGTTATGGCAGGTATTAAAAAGCTCTCGGAAATGCGGTAAACTGTGGCATTATCGTTGGTAAAAATTAAAATTGGCTCCGGATAGTGTTCACAGATTAACTCGGCTAAAACCCGCAATTTTCCCTGGGTTCCGGAGGATATTTCCTTCGACTCCCGGTGCGCTAACATCGCCCGGCGCCCTTCGCTACTTCTGGCACTAATCATGACAAAATTTTGCCAACCATTTAAATCAGCCAAACTGAGATTATTTCTTCTTAAAAAATCATTGCGAATTTTAATTGCTTCTTGATATTTTTCCTGTTCTTTAGCAGATAGTTTCACTTTAATTTGAATTATTTCATGATTGGCTAGGGCTTTTCCTGACAAGTCTTGGGGACTTTTTTGATAAACAATTGCACCGATAAGATAATCTAAATCTTGATGACTACCATCACCGCGATCCGGTGTTGCTGTTAAACCTAAACGATAGGGTGCGATCGAATCTTCCGCTATTTTCCGAAAGAAATCCGATGGTAAATGATGACATTCATCAAAAATCAAAAAAGCGTAACGATTGCCAAGAGTTTCTGAATAAATTGCCGCACTTTGATAGGTGGCGATTAAAATAGCACTATTATCCTTAGAACCTCCCCCTAATAATCCCACCTCGGCATCGGGAAAAGCCGCCAACATCTGGGCATACCACTGGTGCATTAAATCAATAGTCGGCACGATAATTAAGGTACTGCGGGGAGTCGATTGTAGAGCTAATTGGGCAAGATAGGTTTTACCGGCAGCGGTGGGAAGGACGATAACACCCCTTCTCTGGGATTTTTTCCAAGCGATTAACGCTTCCGTTTGGTGGGGGTAGGGTTCCCGTTCAAAACTGGCAATTAATTCTAAATTGTTAAAAGCTTTTGCTTCATCTTGGAAGTTAATGCCCTCCTCCTGTAGAGTTTCCACGAGAGGACGATAATGAATGGCCAAAATGCGAAATCTTTCGATACGATCATCCCAAGTGGCAAAATCTAGCCATTTTTTCCCCTTTGGTGGTGGATGGAGAATTAAGGTTCCTCGCTCATATTTGAGGGTGGGTAAGCGCATTTTTCAGTTATCAGTTATCAGTTATCAGTTATCAGTTATCAGTTATCAGTTAAGCTAAGACGCATTTAAACCGCTTATTCTTAGATTAGCCGAACCCCCCCAATCCCTTTACTGTTGCCTTTTGCCTCTTGCCTTTTGCCTCGTCTCAACAAGCAATTTAAATTACGAACAGCTTATCAGTAAACAGTAAACAGTATAAGTGAACTGAAAACTTACATCTGATAACTGATAACTTATTCAAGGCTGATGGCTTATATTTATCTAAGGGAGGACTTACGCCCTACGCCTCTACAGAAAAACTAATGCGGGGTAATGTAGGGGCGCAATGCTTGCGCCCAAAATGTAAAATTTACGAACACTTTACACCATGATGTCAAGAGAGCCAATTTATCTTGTTAAAAAAATAGAGTGTGAATTAACACACTCTCAGCATATCGAAACAGCCAAAGTTTGGCAATAGATTAAATCTTTTCGGTTAGCTTAGTCAGAACGCGATTGGAACGTTCCACAAAAGCTTGCATTCCCTCGGCATCAAATCCTTTTTGAGCGATTAAAGCTAAATCATAAACGTGCTGACAGAGCATTTTCGCTAATTGCGCCGATGGAGATTCGCCGCTACCAGTAACAATACTTCCCTGACTAATCTGGACAATCTGTTGAATTAGGGGATGATTAGTATTAATCATCAGAATATGTTCTTCGGGGAAAGCCATAGCTTTTTGTTGCATCATTGCCGTCATTTCCTGTAAGCGTCGCATCGCTTCTGGAAGTAAGACAATTGCCGGGGGAGTAGCTTGGGGATCATCAGATTTCAAGGCTTCAGTTTTGATATTGATGCGAGAATTATCGAGAGCTTTGGCGAAGATTTCTTTGATTAATTCAGCCCGGGTTTTATTACTGGCGGGATCGATAATTTCACTAGCTTGATCCTGTTCGAGCAGCGTCGAGTCTAATTCAGAATCAACCCGGGTGAATTTCACATCGGAGTATTCTCTTTCTAGGAAAGGAATAAAGTAATTAGTGTCGATGAAAGAATCAAAGAAAAGGATTTCTAAACCTTGATTTTTGTAGAGTTCAACGTAGGTGGATTGGCTACGAGGATCGGTACAGTAAAAAACTCGATTTTCGTGGCGTTCTTTATGGCGTTCCAGGTAGGCTTTGAGAGTAGTATAACCTTCCTGTTCGATCGCTTCTAGGGGAGTTTTCGCCGTTGCTTCTTGCCATGCGTCACCTTCGGCGGTTTGCACTTCCACTTGTACGGCAGTTTCTGGGGGTTTGTAGGTAGTGCGATAGATTAAAATATCTTCTACCTGCTGCTTAAATTTATCCTCTTTTAAGGAACCAAATTTAATAAAAGTTCCCACATCTCCCCAACAACGAATATATTCTTTTGCGTCTTCATTGTAGAGAGATTTGAGGCGATCAGCAATTTTTTTGGCAATAAAATCGGCAATACGGCGAACGGTGCGATCTTTGGTTAAAGCACTTCGAGACACATTTAAAGGAATATCTGGACTATCGATGACTCCTCGCAAGGGTATCAGGAAATCGGGAATAATTTCCTCGCAATGATCGCTAACAAAAACCTGATTACAGAATAACTTTAATTGTCCTTTTGAGACATCCACATCCGGTCTGAGTTTGGGAAAATAAAGAATGCCATTGAGCAAGAAAGGATAATCGGTATTCAGATGTACCCAGAGTAAAGGTTCTTCTTGGAAAGGATAGAGATAACGATAGAATTCTAGGTAGTCTTCTTTAGTCAGATTTTGAGGAGATTCTTTCCATAAAGCCCGTTGTTGATTAATCACTTCCCCATCAATTTTAATGGGAACGGGCATAAAATCTGAGTAGGTTTTGACTAACTGGCGAATGCGGGCAGGTTCTAAATATTCCCCTTCCTCATCCATTAAAGTTAGGGTGATAGTGGTGCCGATTTGGCTGCGGGAAGAATCGGTTAATTCAAACTCGGGAGAACCATCACAAGACCAATGGACAGGGGTAGCACCTTCTTGATAGGAAAGAGTATCAATTTCTACCTTTTTAGCCACCATAAAAGCCGAATAAAAACCTAGGCCAAAATGACCGATTAAATCGTTGGCTGATTTTTGGTATTTATTGATAAATTCTTCCGCACTGGAAAAGGCAACTTGGTTAATATATTTCTTGATTTCTTCCCCTGTCATCCCGATACCATTATCGGTAATTGATAGGGTACGATTTTCTTTATCGATGGCGAGATTAATTTCTGGTTCGGGGACTTCTCCTCTCGCTTCTCCTGCTAAGGA
Organism: Microcystis sp. M_OC_Ca_00000000_C217Col; assembly: GCF_007095585.1. Lineage (NCBI taxonomy): Bacteria > Bacillati > Cyanobacteriota > Cyanophyceae > Chroococcales > Microcystaceae > Microcystis > Microcystis sp. M_OC_Ca_00000000_C217Col. Next base: position 11,024 of record NZ_SFBV01000049.1, on the reverse strand, counting down.
AGCCATTTTTAATTTCGAGATGGCATCAACACTATTTGATATCAATTCCCGCAGAAAAATTTCATGGTCAGTGTAGAGGGATTTTTTGATAATAGGGAAGATATTCTCGGTATGAATCGTGATATTACCTTTTTCGAGTACCGTCATACGTTCAATCACTAAGGGCTTGACTATTCTAACTTTTTTATTCTGCTCGATAATGGCAGCACTGATCACAGAGCGATTGCCCAACTTCCTCTAGGGGGATAACCGTACCGATAAAGGGAGTTGACGGCAGCAGGGCGATTTCTGGAACTCGAGCGCAAAAATCGGGTTTATTGATGACTTTTTGACTTTTACAAGCGGTTGGTTGAGATTTGCCGATTGAGCCAGAATTGCAGTAGCTCTACTTTTCACTTTGCAGATATCCCTCAATCAAAATATCGGGATTGAGATAATTAACCGTGACATTTTCTAACTGTAAAGCTTGGCTCATTAACTGGAAACCTAAATCACCCACGGCAGTAGGTGCATTAATTCCCCCGATGATTTTGGGCGCAATAAAAGCGATAATTTTTTGTACCATGCCCTCAGCGATCGCAGCTGCGCTTAAACCGCCGCCGCACTCCCACAGAACCTGACAAAATCCCCTTTGATCAAGATTTTCCATCACTAAAGTGGGTGTCACCTCGGTTAGTTCGATCACTTCCACGCCTTTTGTTAATAATTGTTGCTTAAGCTTGACATTAGCATCAATTTGTGTATAAACAAGGGTGGGAAATTGACTGGTATCCCAAAGATGGGCGGAGGGGGGTAAATCGAGCGATCGAGTCATGACCACGCGCAGGGGATTATGATCGGAGAGGCCGTGAGTGGTGAGGTGGGGATTATCTTGACGGACAGTGCTACCGCCGACGATAATCGCATCACAGGCCGATCGCAGTTGATGGACTATTTGGCGAGAAGCGGGGCTAGTAATCCAAGCGCTATGACCGCTAGTAGCGGCAATTTTGCCATCGAGAGTCATGGCATATTTGAGGATACCGAAGGGTTTTTTAGCGGTGATGCGATGGATAAAACCCTGATTGAGTTGACGACATTCGGACTCCTCCACCCCCACCAGCGTCTCGATGCCTACCGATGCTAATCTTTGAATGCCTTTCCCCGCCACCAGGGGATTAGGATCGATCATCCCTACCACCACTTTTTTAATGCCTGCTTGCACAATTGCCTCGCTACAGGGGGGAGTACGTCCATAGTGGTTACAGGGTTCGAGATTGACGTATAAAGTGGCACCACGCGCTTTTTCTGCTGCCTGTCTCAGGGCAAAAACTTCTGCATGAGGTTGTCCGGCCCCTGGGTGAAAACCTTCGCCGATAATTATACCCTCTTGAACAATCACAGAACCCACCAAAGGATTAGGAGAAGTCCGCCCCAAGGCTTGCCTAGCAAGGGTTAGACATCTTTGCATCATTTTGCGATCGAATTCCGTTGCCCGGTCCATGGTTGATTTCTCCAAAGGAGGGGAGACTTTATCAGTGATCAGTAAACAGTAATCAGTGATCAGTGGGAATTATAAATTATAAATTATGAATTGGGAGATGGGGGTGATGAGGTGATGAGGTGATGGGGTGTGGGGTGTGGGGTGGTCACTTCGTGCGCGTTGCGGGGGGTAGTGGGGTAGTGGGGCATTTGGCTGAAATTTCCCTAAACCCCTAAACCCCTAAATTCCTAAACCCCTAAATCCCTATATCCCCTTTCTAACTGAAAACTCACATCTGATAACTGATAACTTATCTACTATTGTTATTTTAAAGTGAAACGTATCAGAGGATACAGAAATCTCAAATAAAAAAAAACAAAGATCAAAAAACATTGACTACTCACACCTCAAGATAAATCCCTAGGTGTTTGGTCTTCTGAAATGATTAACCCCTGTTCCTAGGATTTAGCGGTTGAACGGACATAATTGCTCGGTGATTATTTTCAACAGTAATGAATCGACCTACTAACTCAAAAAAGTAAACGAATTAACGATGAAACGAATTGCTCGAAAATCTGGGGAACTTGTCGGTTTATTACCGAAAATTAACCCTGTCTGGTTAGCCTGTGTTCCTTTGTCCGCGATTATTTTCGTGGTTTGGAACACAGCCGTACAGGCCCAAGATGCGAAACCCCTAACCCCCGAAGATGTCCAAAACGCCCTTAATACAATCTGGGTTTTAATTGCCGCCATCCTCGTGATCTTTATGAATGCGGGTTTTGCGATGCTAGAAACGGGATTCTGTCGTCAGAAAAACGCCGTTAACGTTCTGGCCAAAAACCTGATCGTTTTCGCCCTCTCCACCATATCATTTTGGGCGATCGGTTTCTCCCTGATGTTTGGGTCTGTCAGTAACGAATTTTTCGGTACAGGAGGCTGGTTCCTTAGCAGTAGCGATCCCGCCACCTACGTTATGCCTGCCTCTTTGCCCACCTCGGTGTTCTTCCTGTTCCAAGTAGCTTTCGCGGGAACGGCGGCAACCATTGTATCTGGGGCGGTGGCAGAACGGATTAAATTCGTCGATTTCCTCGTTTTTAGCTTAATTATCGTCGGTATCATGTACCCGATCACTGGTCACTGGGTTTGGGGTGGCGGTTGGTTAGCTGACCTTGGTTTTAAAGACTTCGCCGGTTCGACGGTGGTTCACTCGGTGGGTGGTTGGTCTGCTTTAACCGGGGCGGCAATTCTCGGCCCGAGAATGGGTAAATACATCAACGGTCGCACCAGTGCCTTACCCGGCCATAACATGAGTATCGCGACCCTGGGTTGTTTAATTCTCTGGATTGGCTGGTTCGGTTTTAACCCCGGCTCTACTTTGGCAGTTAATGAAACTGTACCCTATATCGCTGTCACCACTAACCTCGCCGGGGCTGCAGGTGGCATTGCCGCTACCTTGACCGCATGGGCGAAAGATGGTAAACCCGACCTTTCAATGATTATTAACGGTATTCTGGCTGGTTTAGTAGCCGTTACCGCCGGTTGTGATGGTGTATCCTATTGGTCGGCCTTAATTATCGGTTTAATTGCCGGTGTGGTCGTGGTTTACTCGGTGGCTTTCTTCGATAACCTGAAAATTGATGACCCGGTGGGTGCGACTTCCGTTCACCTCGTCTGTGGTGTGTTTGGAACCTTAGCCGTGGGTATCTTCAACAAAGATGCGGGTTTAATCACCGGTCAATTGCAACTGTTTATTAACCAAATTATCGGAATTGTGGCAGTAGGGGCATTTACCGTGATTGTTAGTGGTATTGTTTGGACAATCCTCAAGGCTACCCTCGGTATTCGTGTTACTCCCGAAGAAGAATTAGAAGGTCTGGATGTGGGTGAACACGGGATGGAAGCCTATAGCGGTTTCGTCAAGGAGTCCGATATCGTTGCCGGTGGCTATTATGCTTCTACTGTTGACATGGAAACGCCTAGCACTCGTTAGGGTAAACCTTATAAAGATAGATTAATTGATCCCCGACAAAGTTAAAGAGAAAAGGAAGAAGGCCTCGCCCTGATGCGATCGGTGGCTATAATTGCCTTCTAAACCTTTTCTCTTTCGGTTTTTGTCTCTTTCCAGACAGAAAAAAATAATCTTGCTACTAACCACCAACCGACAATGAAAAAGATCGTAGGAATAACCATACTTTTGCTGGGACTGGGATTCAATTGCGGAGTTGCCCCGGTTTTTGCGGAAACCATCGCCGCCGCTCCCCCCAATCCGATTAGTTCTGGGGATACCGCTTGGATGCTGATCTCCTCAGCTTTAGTTTTATTAATGACCCCCGGACTGGCTTTTTTTTATGGGGGTTTAGTGCGTTCCCGTAACGTCCTCAACACCATGATGATGAGTTTGGTGGCCATGGGTGTCATCGGTGTAACTTGGGTGCTTTGGGGTTATAGTCTCGCTTTTGATGTTACCCCGGGTAAAAGTGGCTTTGGGGAAGGAATTGAAGCTTTTATCGGTGGTCTGGATTGGGTTTTTCTCAACGGTGTCACGGCCACCGCGCCCGATAGCACCGGCTATGCTCCCACCGTTCCCCATCAAGTGTTTATGGTCTATCAGATGATGTTTGCGATCATCACCCCGGCTTTAATTTCGGGTGCGATCGTGGAACGGGTCAACTTTAAAGCCTATTTTTGGTTTTTACTGCTTTGGTCCACCTTTATCTATTCTCCCCTAGCTCACTGGGTTTGGGGTAAGGGTTGGTTGGCGGCCACTGGGGCGCTGGATTTCGCCGGTGGAACCGTTGTTCACATTAGTTCCGGGATTTCCGCACTGGTGGCCGCCTGGATGATCGGTCCGCGGCGTAGTTTTGGTGTCCAAGCCTATGCACCCCATAATGTGCCTTTTGTTCTCCTAGGTATCGGTTTACTCTGGTTCGGTTGGTTTGGTTTTAATGGTGGTAGCGCACTTTCCTCTAGTTCCCTAGCCACGACAGCTTTTGTTAATACCAGTATCGCCGCTTCGGCTGGTGGTTTGACATGGATGCTTATAGAATGGATTTTACGGGGTAAACCGACGGCGATCGGTATTGCTAGTGGATTTTTAGGGGGATTAGTGGGTATTACTCCCGCTGCCGGTTATGTGCTGCCAATCGGGGCGATTCTCATTGGTTCGATCACTGCCCTTACCTGTTTTTTTGCGGTTAGTCTGCGGGCAAAATTGCGCTTTGATGATTCTTTGGATACCTATCCCGTCCATGGTGTGGGTGGGACGGTAGGGGCGCTGCTTACGGGGGTTTTTGCCACTAAATCGGTTAATTCCTTGGGTAATGACGGTTTACTATTTGGCAACCCCGGCTTAGTCTGGACGCAATTTGTTGGCGTTGCCGCTACTTATATCTTTGCTGCCGTGGGTACTTTTGTTATCCTGAAAGTTCTCAGTCTATTTATGGAGCTGCGGGTTAAACCGAATACGGAAGCAGAAGGGTTAGATGTTCCTGAACACGGAGAGGAAGCCTACGGACAAGAATTCGAGTTTGGTAACAGCTTTTCCTACCAAGAAAATCCTGGTGCCACAAATCCGCAAGAAAATTATTAGCGATTCCAATCAGCTATCAGTCCAGCTAACAGAGGTGAAATTTCGTCTCTGTGAAACTGGGCTAAAAAATTACGTTTTTGGTCGTCTTGTCTCTGTCACCGGGGATTGTGATCCTGTCCGTCGCTGGCAAAGAATGCTCGATCGTTATTGTCCAGAGATTCTCCAAGACCCAAAAACTCTCCGCCAAGGCCGCATGAGTAGCGATCGCTAGGGAGGATCAAGTTTTATCTAGATGGGCAAAACAGCAAAAAATTAGCGATTCCTACTGACAATAATCAAGAAATTTGTAAGCCAGCTAACTCAGCAATTGTGTAGGTGGGTCTGCCTTTAACTTCCTCGTAAATTCTGCCGATATATTCTCCTAGTATTCCGATGCTAATTAGCTGTACAGAACCCAGAAAAAATATAGCGATCATAATCGTGGCAAAACCCGTGATCGGTGAGTCGGGTTGCTGTAAACGCCAATATAATACTAACAGAGCCATAATCAAAGATATCAGGGCAGAAAATAATCCTAGATAGGTGGCAAAACGTAAGGGGACACGGGAAAAAGATACTAGGCTATTAATAGCTAAAGATAATGATTTGCTAAAGGTATATTTTACTTCCCCAGCAAAGCGCGCATCCCGCTCAAATTTAACCGCAGTTTGTGGAAAGCCAATCCAAGCGCGCAACCCACGAATATAACGATTTCTTTCTGGGAGAGAATTTAATAGATCTACCACCTGACGATCCATTAAACAAAAGTCTCCTGTATCGGCGGGAATATCCACATCAGCGAGTCTTTTAAGCAAACGATAAAAGAGATAGGCCGTCAGTTTTTTAAACCAACTTTCTTGTTTTCTTTTGGTTCTTTGGGCATAAACTACTTGATAACCCTCTTGCCATTTTTCAATCATTTGGGGAATTAATTCAGGTGGATCTTGCAGGTCGGCATCCAAAACAATAATTACTTGTCCTCGGCAAAAATTAAGTCCAGCAGTTACGGCCGCTTGATGACCAAAATTGCGGGCGAAACTGATATAACACACTCGTGAATCAGCTTGGTGCAGTTCTCGCAGCAGTTTTAAGGAACTATCTTTACTACCATCATTTACTAGGATTAATTCTACCTCCCCATCTAAATTATTCATGATGGCACTCACCCGGCGATATAGTTCGGCAATAGTTTCTTCCTCGTTATAGATGGGGACGATCAGGGAATATTTTAGCATTTGCATAATAATATTTGACCAGTAATTGATTGAAAAATCTGACTCCTAAGTAGGTGGGTGGAATTAAATATAAGATGAACGTAGGTTGGGTTGAACCATGAAACCCAACTCCCGCATGGGTTACGCTACCGCTAACCCATCCTACAAATAATTGTGCCTCCCTACTTAACTCAGAGAATTCGGAAGAAAATCCTCGATCGCCTGTCCCGTCTCTTTTGGTGCTTCTTCTGGTAAAAAATGACCGCTGGCGATCGCCTGTCCAGTGACTTGATTAGCTCGCTGCTGCCAAAGAGCGATCACATCGTATTGACGTGCAATGAAACCTTTTTTTCCCCAAAGAACCAAGAGGGGAGAGGAAATTTTCCGGTCTAAATCCTGACGATCATGCTCTAAATCGATGGTAGCGGCGGCCCGATAATCGGCACAGGTGGCGGTTATCGTCCTTAAATCTCGAAAACAACGCCGATATTCCCCCAAAGCTTCCTCTGTAAAAGCGCTAAAATCTCGACCCCAACTTTGCAAGCAATGTTGCAGATAATAATCGGGATTAGCGGCGATCAGGGTTTCGGGAAAAGGAGAAGGCTGAATCAAGAAAAACCAATGATAGTAGGCAGTGGCAAAAGTTTTATCAGTCGCATCGTACATCGCCATCGTTGGTGCTATATCGAGTAAAACGAGTTTTTTGACCTTTTTGGGAAAATCAAGGGCGAGACGGTGGGAAACTCGCGCCCCTCGATCGTGGCCGATTAGATAAAACTCCTGATAACCCAATTTTTCCATCAGCAATACCTGATCGAGGGCCATGACTCGCTTGCAGTAATTGCTAGAATCCTCTAGGGGTAAGGGTTTATCGCTATCCCCATAGCCGCGCAGATCCGTGGCGATCACCGTAAAATTAGCCGCTAATCGGGGGGCGATTTTATGCCACATTTGATGGGTTTGGGGATAACCATGAAGCAAAAGCAGCGGAAAACCGCGCCCACCTTTGACACCATTGATAGTAATGTCATTAACTTCTAGCTGAAATTTCCGAAAATTTGTCAGCATTTTTGCCTCCTGTCACCTTGGGGAAAGATAATTGCATCATCTGGCAAAAGTGACCCAATCAGTAAAGTTTTTTCACTATAGCCGCTCAAGCCGCTGCTTTTCTGGTAGATTAAAACTATTAGGTTGCTCAAAAATCAACGAGTTAAGCAGTTAGGTGTTAAAAACTGTCAGATCCCCCCGCCTATCGGCACCCCCCTTAATAAGGGGGGCAGGGGGGATCGAACCCAAAATCTATCTTCAATTTAATTATAACCAGCTACTTAAGCAGTAATTTGATTATGATCTCGATTATCTATTCCGATGAATTTCTCGATCACGATACAGGTATTTACCATCCCGAAAAAGCGGCGCGTTTAACGGCAATTGTCGAGGCTTTAAAACAAACAGAATGGCAGTCAAAATTAACATGGCATTTACCGACACCGATCGAAATTCGTGACGAAGTAATCCCTTTGATTAAACAAGTTCATAATCAAGATTATGTTGATATATTGCGGCGAATTTGTCAACAGGGTGGGGGAAGATTGGATGCAGATACTCCCGTTTCTGCCCGTAGTTACGATGTGGCGTTACTAGCGGTTAGTGGCTGGTTAGATGGAGTCGATCGAGTCTTATCCACCGGCGATCCTGCCTTTATTTTAGCCCGTCCTCCTGGGCATCATGCCACTTCTAATTATGGCATGGGTTTCTGTCTGTTTTCTAATGCTGCTATTGCCGCTTATTATGCTTTAGAAAACAAAAGAGTGCAAAAAGTAGCGATTCTTGATTGGGACGTACATCACGGCAATGGCACCCAGGATATAGTTGAAAATCATCCCCAGATTGCCTATTGTTCCCTCCATCAATTCCCCTTTTATCCCGGCACGGGAGAAGCGAGAGAAAAAGGTGAGTTTAATAATGTTTTGAATATTCCCTTACTGGCGGGGAGTACCATTAAAGATTATCAAGAACATTTTGAGGGGCAAGTCATACCTTTTCTGAAAAATTTTCAACCGGATTTAGTGATTGTTAGTGCTGGATATGATGCCAATCAAGCGGATCCTCTGGCGGGCATTTGTCTACACCCACAAGATTATGGAATTTTAACGAAATACCTCTTAACTCTCGATAAACCGCTGCTTTTCGGCTTAGAAGGCGGTTATGATTTAGAAGCTTTAGCGGCTTCCGTCGTCGCCACCTTAGAAGCTTTGCTCTGATCCTAATCCGGGTAATCGTTACATTTCTTTAAAAAGATTGGTAACAAAGCGATCGAATGCGGTAAGGTAAACGATCGATAGAAAAAAACCCTTGACCTAGTTGCCTTTTAAGATTATGAACTCGCTTGCGCCACACCTAAAAGCCAAAGCCCTCAAGCCAAATAGTCGTCGTCCTGCCAAAGAATTGTGTAGCGAGTGCGGACTTTGTGACACTTATTATATTCACTATGTTAAAGAAGCTTGTGCTTTTCTCAATCAACAAATCGCCGATTTAGAAGCAGCAGCACACGGCAAAAGTCGCGACTTAAATCAGGAAAATGATCTCTATTTTGGTGTTCATCAAGATATGATGGCTGCCAAGAAAAAACAAGCTATTCCGGGGGCGCAATGGACAGGAATTGTCAGCACAATTGCCTGTGAAATGCTCAATCGTGGTTTAGTAGAAGGGGTGGTTTGTGTGCAGAATACCGCCGAGGATCGCTTTCAACCGCAGCCGATTCTCGCCCGTACCACGGAAGAAATTCTCGCCGCTAAAGTCAATAAACCGACTCTTTCTCCCAATTTATCAGTCCTAGAAGAAATTGAAAAATCGGGCATGAAACGGTTATTAGTTATCGGAGTTGGTTGTCAAATTCAAGCCCTAAGAGCAGTAGAAAAAAAATTAGGCTTAGAAAAGTTATATGTCTTAGGAACTCCCTGCGTCGATAATGTCACCCGCTCAGGACTGCAAAAGTTTCTAGAAACTACCAGTCGTTCCCCAGAAACCGTGGTTCATTACGAATTTATGCAGGATTTTCGGGTACACTTTAAACACGAAGATGGCTCGATGGAAATGGTTCCCTTTTTTGGCTTAAAAACTAATAAATTAAAAGATGTTTTTGCCCCTTCCTGTATGACTTGTTTTGATTATGTTAACTCCCTTGCCGATTTGGTTGTGGGCTATATGGGCGCGCCTTTTGGCTGGCAATGGATTATGGTTCGTAATGATACGGGCAAGGAAATGTTAGAGTTAGTTAAAGATCAATTAGATACCCAAGATGTTATGTCTAGTGGTGATAGAAAACAAGCTGTACAAAATAGCATTCCCGCCTATGATAAAGGTGTAACCTTGCCGATGTGGGCGGCAAAAATGATGGGAGTAGTAATTGAAAAAATCGGGCCTAAAGGTTTAGAATATGCTCGCTTTTCCATCGATTCTCACTTTACCCGTAATTACCTTTATGTTAAACGTAATTATCCTGAAAAATTAGCGGCTCATGTTCCTGAATATGCTAAAAAGATTGTGGAACAGTATAAATTGCCCGATTAATTAGGGTATGCTGAAAAAGTAGGGGCGAAACATTCGGATAGGAAATCTACGGTTTCAGCGATAGGTTATCGTCCGAATGCTTCGCCTCAAGTCAATGATAGGTGGTGCGTTACGACGGATTGTTAGCTTCAAGTCAAAGCGGAAATTTTGGCCGTCTAACGCACCCTACTGGACTAGGTAATAGGTGTAGGGGTAATTCATGAATTACCCCTACAATCGGCCACGTTTTTCTGGATGTTGTTAAATTTTCTCTTGACAAAAGCCTCTTGACATGATACTATATTCATAATGGAAAATCCGTGCGCCTACAGACCCTAGTTTTCAAGAATTTTCAAGGTCTAGTTTATTCGCCATAATGGGTTTTAGTACGATGAATATAGATTAACTTCTGTTCATCATTAATGGTGTAAAGTATTCTATCTTGATAACTTAAGCGAATTGAGTAGAAACCCGTTAAATCTCCTACTAATTTTTTGCCACTATAGGGAGAAATACTCAGGGTATCTTGGATAATTGACTTCAGTTTCTTCTTAAGTTTAGGGGTTAGCTTATCAACATCTTTTTTAGCTTCTTTGGTAAATCTGACTTCATAAACCATTAATCAATGTCTCCCAACACTTCCTCAAGAGAATAGGTTTCATTTTCATTAATTTGCTGTAGAGATAGTTGTAAGCTTTCTCTTAAGTCGGGAATAGATAGTAATTCGATGGTTTCTTGTAAACTTTCATAGTTTTTTTGGGAAATCAAAATTACAGAATCTTCCTGATTCTCAATGGCATAAATTTTGTTATCTTCTGTAACCGATTTAACGAGACTGGGTAAATCGGTTTGAGCATCGGCGATTTTAATTTTTTTGATCATAATTAATCCTTTTTTTGATGATGAAATAATAAAAATTATTGTAGGGATTTAACAATCTCACCTAATCACACTCCAGACAGCATCCTCCTATAATTATCCATCATTGTAGTTCATCAGTGACTAATTCAATCACTGTCAATGGTGGTGGTGGGTTACTGGACTAGGTAATAGGTGTAGGGGTAATTCATGAATTACCCCTACCATAACGTTTTTCTGGATGTTGTTAAATTTTCGGCTCTTCTAGGTTCTGTGTGAGCATGGTATAATAGTAACACAGAACAGGAGGTGGGTTATGTGGATAAATTTTGATCAACTCCTCGATTTACCAAATGTAACAGTGGTCAAT
>NZ_SFBV01000048.1:0-2867 GCF_007095585.1 Microcystis sp. M_OC_Ca_00000000_C217Col | reverse complement strand
ATTTCGGCTCGTGCAGAGGAGGCCGCATAAGATGTCATAGATTTTTTACCTATTCTCTACCAATGACGATGATTTCTATTTTCGATCATAGCGGTCTTTTTTGTGATCTTGGCAGCTTTGGGCAGTAGGAACTATTTTCAGTGATCAGTGATCAGTGATGGAAGTGGGAAGTGGGAAGTGGGAAGTGGGGAAGTGGGGAAGTGGGGAGAAACAATCCATAACTGGGTTTTTAAAGTTCGATTGGGAGTCAATCATACTAAGTAGGTGGGTGTTAAAAATTGTCAGATCCCCCCCCCTTATTAAGGGGGGATCAAAGACAAAATCTCTCTTCTATTTACTTATTAAATAGACCGTAACTTTTGCTGGCTAATGCTCAAATATATCTTTGTATTGCTGTAAATCTAAAGCGGTAAAAATGGGGATACAACTAAAGCATTTTTGGGCTAATTCCCATCTTTCTTCTCTTTGCAACATCACAATTAGTTTATCTCGCACTGACAGTAAATAGCGCACATCGTTAGCAGCATAACTCAGTTGTTTTGGAGTAAGATTAGCGGCATTTCCCCAATCAGAACTTTGAGCGGTTTTGTCTAATTCTATGCCTTCCAATTCCTGCACGAGACTTTTTAAACCGTGACTGCTGGTATAAGTCCGAGCGAGTTTACTGGCGATTTTGGTGCAGAAAATCGGTTGAGTGGCAATGGCAAAAGTATGGGACAGTTGAGCCACATCAAAACGGGCGAAATGAAAGACTTTTTCTATCCGCTCATCCTCCATGACCTTTTTGAGATTAGGAGCCTCTGTTTGCCCCCTAAAAACGCGAATAGCGGTGACAAAACCACTGGGATCACAGAGTTGAATTAAACACAGTCGATCGCGCCCCGGGATTAATCCCATAGTTTCTGTATCTACAGCGATCGAATTAACCCCTAGATAACGGGATAATAGGTCATCACTTAAATCTCGATCGCACACTTGAAAATTGTCTAAGTTCATATAGTTAGGAGTTAGGAGAGCTTTTTTCAGTTATCAGTTATCAGTTATCAGTTATCAGTTATCAGTTATCAGTAAAAAGACAGCACTGTTAATGCGATTTAATACTCCTTACTTAAGACTGTTCACTGAAAACTCAAATCTGATAACTGACAACTGAAAAGGCTGATAGTTAAAAACTGATAATTAAATTTAAATATTATCATGGTCATTTTGTCAACGTGAGATTATAATCACCAACCATATTTTTTTGATGGCCGGGGCTATTAATCCAACCCTTGACGGCAACGCTAACGGGGTCAGGATATCCCTTCATAAAAGCCAAATTTTCGCCCATTTTTTCTAAAGGGATCATCATTTGTACTGCCTTGACTCTTCCCTCAAAACCATCATGACTAAAAGGAGCCTGTTTATTGGCCATTTTTTGACTAAATAAGCGAGCTTCATGACTAACGCGAGCATCGAGACGTAGGGGCGGTAAATTTTGAGAAATTCGGTAGCGATTAACTTGATAATTAGTATTCTCTTCGAGGGTAATAAAAAAAGATTGATTCCCGATAAGATCGTAGCTAAGAGGATTAGTAGAAACGGGAGCGGATTGACGTTTTAGAAATATTTGAGTAAAGTATAATTTCCCTTGATTATCCGTCGCTACTCCAATCCCAGTACTATCAAAATCTCCCTCCATATTTTCCCGATGACCTTGACTTTTAATCCAGCCATCCACAGCCATCATTACTGGGTCATCATAACCTTGATTAACTGCCAGATTTTCCCCCACCGCTTGATAGGGAACCGAAACGCCAATAGTTTGCGCTCTTTTGTCAAAATCTTGATGACTAAAAGGAACTAAACCCGCAGCCATGCGTTGGCTATGTAATCTTGCCTGTTGAGAAATTGCTCGATTTAACAGTAGGGGAGATAAATTACGAGATTGACGATAGCGATTTACCTGTTGATAGATTTTATTCTCTAAAACAAGTAAAGTTGCCGCATCTAAAGGGGAAGGAGAGGGAGAAGGAGAGGGAGAGGGAGAGAAAGATGATAGGAGTTCCGCAAAAGAGCTATAGTTTAAGGCACTACAGGCCATTAAACTTGTCGAGACAAGCATCAAAATTCCTAACCGATAAGGTTTCTTAAAAAAACTTTTCATCAAAAAAATTGGGTCTGAAACCCCGCCGTTCTAGGTTGGATTTACTGTTAAATACTAGCGCATTTACAGGATATATGCCAGAACGTGAGACATAGAAAAGCTATCGCTACCGATTTTATCCAACACCAGAACAAGAGTCGCTATTGCGGCACACCTTGGACTGTGTAAGATTAGTTGACAATAAAGCTCTCCATGTCAGCACACAGAGAAATCACGGGGAAGGGGTTGGAGTTGGATTTCCCTATTTCCCCATTTTCCCAGTCCTGGTGGCGACCTGTTGACCAGAGGGGGTAAATCTGTTAAGGCAGCTGCGAAACTAGGCAAAGGACAGCAAGCAGAAACCCAAATCGTCAGGTTTGGAAATCACCGTCCGGCCCCAGCGGTGAGATAAGTACCTAAGCAAAATTAATTACACATCTAAGCCACTACTCCGTCAGACTTCTGGTGTGAGGAAACAGTGAACTGAAAACTCAAATCCGATCCCTAATAGCTGTCTCCCGTCTCCTGTCTCCTGTCTCGGAGTCTCCTGTCTCGACTAGGAAATTAATTTTGCACGACTACTTATCAACTTTTTGGTGCCAGGGTCAAGACTTGTTAAGATTGATCAAGCCGCTCGCTCAAATTTACCACTTCTGTGGCTCTCATTTATGGTAATCGACTTTCTGCCCTTCACTATCAATATTTCCCCGGCCTTTATTGCCGGTAGCTGTCTCTGGTCTTT
>NZ_SFBV01000047.1:0-18368 GCF_007095585.1 Microcystis sp. M_OC_Ca_00000000_C217Col | reverse complement strand
AAGCGGTCATGGTCAATATTATTAGTCATGTAATATCATCTTAACTAATCTGAGCGATGAATGACTACTCTTATCTATTGTATTCTGAAAAGTCGGTTTTGGCAACGGATTGTTATGATTTCACCCCCTTAACCCACAGCGATTGCCAAATTTGCCCAAAAACCATCAGATTGAGCTAAATCGAACAAACTATCGTAAACAGCAGGAAAAATCGGCAACAGGGTAGAAATCATGACATTAACTGCAAAAGTTTATTTCTAACAGTTTTAGCCCAACAATCCCCAATTTTTCAAGGGTGCTATCACAAAAATTAACATTTATTACAAGAAAACGGGTTTCTCAAAGAAACCCATTTTCTAAATAGTTTCTCAAAGAAACCCGTTTTCTAAGGGGTTAGTTTCGGGGAGCGCAGGCTGTTCAATTCTGCGAGGATGGCTGAACTGCCGTTGATTGCGGCGGCTGCCACCGGGTTGAGTCCCGAAAATGCCCCGACTGCCACCACTAACAGGTTGGGCAGGGTAGCGATCGCCAAACTCCCGTAGGCAGTGGCAAGGGTATGCCGCGCCAGAGCAAAGGTGTAGCCGAGGGGCTGGAGATCCTGGCTGTGCAAGATGACATCTGCGGCCGCTTCAAAATCCCCTCTCCCTAGAGAAATGACCACCTGATCCTCCTGGGCAGCCAAGCAATCAGTACCACTGTCGGTTATCCAAGCCACCCGCTTACCTTGGCGGTGCAACTGTTCTTGGAGGCCCTCAACAGCAGCCGCATCGGTGGCGAAGTGGATGCACTGATAAGGGATGCCCCAACTCACCGGCAGCTCCGGGGTAATCAAGTCCTGGAAACTTTCGCGAGTAAAGACCAGAGTATCCACCTGAGCCAGCTTTTCCAGTACCCTGGCATTGCGGATGTAAACGCCTTGTCGCGCTGCCGCCGTCAGGGTCGAAACCACTGCCAAGGGAGTAACGCCCCGCAGGGAAACCCCGATGTCGAGGGGTAACAGCGCACTCGCACGCCCCAAGTCTCCCGTCAGGATTGCCCAAGTGCCACTCAGGAACAAAGTGGGTAGGATCGCTCCTTGGGCGACGGGTTTGAGGTTCTGGAGTAGTTCGGTTTTTTCGACGGAATCTAGCCACCCTTCTCGAGCTGCCTCGGGAACGGGAGCGAACCGCTGCCGGTCAGAGAGCCAGTGGATTTCTGCATCTTCTTGCTCGAACAGCAGGTATAGCTCGTCTTCTAGCTGTTGGAGCTTGCTCTGGCGCAGGCTCTCTCCCACTGCTGCCAGATTGAGGGCGAGTGCGCCGGCGATGTTGTTACCTTGCAGCAGTTGGTAGCTCAACCAGAGGGCATCGAGGCAGTCTATTGTCACTTGTCCCTGCTGGGTGAGGGCTTGGCCAACCCTCTGCCAGAGAGGAATTGAAGCCGCAAGGACAATTCCCCCCACAATCGAGAAGGGCAGTTCTAGGGGAGCAGCAGCGATCGCCACAGCCAAGGTTAAGGCCGGCATCCCTAAAGTTGGCCAAGTCCCCTGATTCCTAGCCCCGACTTTCTCGCTTGGATTTGGCTCTCTTTCCCGGCCGGCCGCTGGGATGGCCGCTTGCAAGTAATCTAGGATGGCCGTTGCTGACAGCATTTCCGCCTGGTAGGAGACAATCAGGGAGCAGGCTGCGGCATTGATGCGGCTCTCGCTGATGGCAGTGGTTCTAAGCAGCGATCGCTGTAAGCGTCTGGCAAATTCGTCATCCCAATTGAGGCGAGGAATGCGAATTCGCAGCCGTCCCGGAATTTGATGGGCGACTTGCCAATCTACCCACTCAGGGGGTGCTGGGGAATTTTCTGCCGCTTGAACTGGTGCGGGAGTCAGAGTTGTTGTCGTCATGGTGAGGTGATTTCGAGAGGGGCTACCGACTGGCAGCGGGACGAACAAGACATTCAAAAGCAGGCTGACAGCAGCGACGTAGATGATACCAGTTTTCGACTTCCATAACCATTGTTGTAGAGTCGAGGTTAACCCCGGCAGCGGCAGAAGGGTAATACGGGGAAAAAGTCGCCCTCAAGGTAGGGTTGATTCATGAATCAACCCTACCTTGAATCAACCCTAGGGGGCAGGGGGTATCAAAGACAAAATCTATCTTCTATTTAACCAGAACCACTTAATTATCGGAACTAAAAAAGGCTTATATATATTTCAGCACGGATTCCCATTATAATAAAAAGTATAGGTCAAATCGAGGAATTTTGTCAAGTCTTTTTTGCCATTAATCTATATAATTTTCGGGATGCTTACCAGTCATTGTCCTGAAAAAAATTATGCCCTAGTTTGTCAAACAAGCCTATGTGCAGCGGTTAACCGAGACAGGACAGGAGACAAAAACGAGTTATTGGCTAGAAAGAGGCGATGGGATGTTATTATTTAAAGCCGATTCCCCGGAAGCAGCCGAATCGATCATCGGGCAGCATCCCCTGATTAAAAATGGCTATGTGGAGTATTAACTGCACGAATGGCGAATAGTAGTGGAATAGGCTATTAAAGGAGTGAACCCTGTGCAAATATTCACGACAATCCCCGGTTTACGCACTTTTTTGGCTGATTATCGCCCCGATCACAGTATTGCCCTCGTGCCAACCATGGGCGCTCTCCATAAAGGTCATGCTAGTCTAATTCGACGCGCAGTGACGGAAGCGGAGGTGACTGTGGTTAGTATTTTTGTTAATCCTCTACAATTTGGCCCTACAGAGGATTTTTCTCGCTATCCCCGCACCTTTGAAAGCGATCGCCAATTGTGTGAATACTTGGGAGTTGCTGCTATTTTTGCTCCGAGTGCGGAAACTTTAGGAATTGGTGATTCTGAGGAGATAACCGCAGTTGTTCCCCCGATTTCTCTGACTAGCGGGTTATGTGGTGCTTTTCGTCCAGGACATTTTCAGGGAGTAGCCACAATTGTCACGCGGTTGTTTAATATTATTGCACCGACGATCGCCTATTTTGGCGAAAAGGATGCCCAACAGTTAGCGATTATCCGGCAATTAGTCAGAGATTTAAATTTAGCGATCGAGATTCGCGCTTGTGCTACAGTGCGAGAAACATCGGGATTAGCCGTTAGTTCTCGCAATCAGTATCTATCAGCCACAGAAAGGGAAAAAGCGACAATTATCCCCCAAAGTTTGCAATTAGCTCTCGAAAGTTTTCGTTTAGGGGAAAGACAAAGGGAAAAACTACTGGCTATTGTCCAAAAAAATCTCGACAGAGTGCCAGAATTTCGCTGTCAGTATCTGGATTTAGTCCATCCCCAGAGTTTACAACCGATCGAGCAGATCGAAGCAAGGGGCTTATTAGCGATCGCTGGATTGATCGGTCAAACCCGTTTAATTGATAATATTATCTTGTGTCAACGTCGGCCAGTTATCGCTATTGATGGGCCTGCTGGAGCGGGAAAATCGACAGTCACGCGCTTAGTAGCGGAAAAATTGGGGTTAACCTATCTCGATACCGGTGCGATGTATCGCGCAGTGACATGGTTAGTGGTGAATTCCGGTCTGGATTTGTCCGCAGAAGCGGCCATCGCCGAGTTATTATCTTTAGCGAAGATAGCAATAATTCCGGCCGATAGTCCCGAAAATGTGACTATAGTGAAGATTAATGGGCAGGATGTGACTTTAGAGATTCGCTCTCCCGCAATTACCGCGCAAGTGTCCAGAATTGCCGCTCAAAAAGCGGTGCGACAGCAGTTAGTCACCCTGCAAAGACAGCTGGGAATGTCGGGGGGAATAGTTGTGGAAGGTCGAGATATTGGTACTAATGTTTTCCCAGAAGCGGAATTAAAGATTTTCTTGACAGCGACACCCGAAGAAAGAGCGAGAAGGAGATTAAAAGACTTAGAAGCGCAGGGAAATGGGGGTATTAGTCTCACAGAATTAACCCAAGAGATTGAAAAAAGGGATTATTTGGATAGTAATCGCTCCCTAGCACCCCTGCGAAAAGCCGCAGATGCGATCGAAGTTAATACCGATAATCTCAGTATTACAGAAGTCACGGAAAAAATCATTGCTCTTTATCATCAAGGAGAAGAAAATCAATGGGGAAGTCTCTAGTTTTTTTAGATACTGATGTTTTGATTTCTTATCTACGAGGAGATCTAGCCAGTGTACATTTATTCGATCGAGAAATACTCGATCGCGTTTGTCTTGCTATTAATGCGATCGTTTTACAAGAGTTATTATTTTTGGCAGAAGTTCGTAATCATCCTGAAATAGTCGATCGGATTCAAGAAAAGGTGACTATCTTGGATTTTGATTTAGTTAAACTTGATCAATATTGGCAAAATGCTAGAGATATTCGCAATATTTTGGTACACTCGAATGATGTTTTAATTTTAAGTAGTGCCGCTAATTGTGATTATTTAGTTACCTATGATCAAAAACTTAAAAAAGCCTCTAGTTATCTATATAACTCTAAACCGATGGTAGTAACACCTGAAGAATTATTAGAGGTTATTTATCAAAAAAATATAGTCCCTTCTAGCCTCTCTTGCCAAGGATATAAATCCTCAAATTTTCCCTTAACTCAGGTGATTTAGGGGGATAATTATGAAGTTAAATTACCTGACTTTCTCATCTATCTGTTTAACGGTAACTTCCTTGATAATTATCGCCAGTCCAGCTATATCTTTAGCCGATCATAGATCACCAATAACTTTAGCTTCTAGGGATTTATCAAACCAGCAACAGGGACGAACAATTATTCTTAATGGTCGTTCTTTGCCCGTTTCTTGGCGACAGTGGACAGCAGCAAATAGTACCAGAATTGCCATGGGTGACACGGGAGCAAGACAATTATTCGGCATGGATTTTCTTAGCACAAATGATCCGAAAAAGCAACCGATAAGCTGGTTTAATTTACAAACTTTATCGGCTAATTTGATCAATCCCGATCGCTGGTTAGACGTTACGGATATTTTACTAAAAATGGGGGCAACAACCACTATTAATGGCGATAGTTTAAATATTAACTTTCCTGCTCCTCAGATTGAAGATATTCAGCTAGAAAATTATGGGGCAGTACAAAGGATTATTATTCAACTTGATCGCCCGACCTTTTGGCAAGTTAGTCAGGCAAAAAATCAAGCAGTGATTACCCTAGAAGGAAATACCCAGCAATCGCTTATCTCTAGGTTTCAACCCAAAACTGTTAGTAACAGTAATCAAAATAACGATGAAGATGATCTAGGTAACTCTAATAATAACTTAGCCACTCAGATTACTTCCTTAGAAAATAATGGGGTGATCAGTCGTTTAAAAGTTAACCTTCCCACTGCCTACGGATTACAGATCAGCAGTGTGGATAATCCTCCCCGAATTATCATTGATTCTCGTCCCGATGCTATGGATGAAAAGCGCATTGTTTGGCAACCAGGGTTAGTCTGGAATCAAAAATATATCCAGTTAGATCAAGATTGGTTTCCCGTGACTTGGTTAGAAATCGATCCCAGAAATCCTCAGATAACTATTAAACCAATCACCGCTAATTCCACCTCAATGCGCGGCACTAATCCCCTGATCACGATTAATAGCGAAAGTAATGCGGTAGCGATGATTAATGGCGGCTTTTTTAATCGTAATAATCAGTTACCTTTGGGGGCAATTCGTGTGGATGGTAAATGGTTATCCGGACCAATTTTAAACCGAGGAGCGATCGCATGGGATAATCGTGGTAAAATCAGGATCGATCGCCTGAGTTTAGAGGAAACTCTCATTACTGCCACCGGACAACGTTTTCCCCTAACCCAGTTAAATAGTGCCTTTGTAGCAGCCGGCTGCAGTCGTTATACTCGTGATTGGGGAAGTAATTATCATCCCCTCACCGAGCGCGAAACCGGGTTAGTCGTGCAAGGCGATCGCATAACGGAGAAATTAAATAATCTTTTGCCACAGGATAGTATAGACATACCAGAAAATAGCTATTTAGTCATCTGCCGAAAGACAGATATTAATTTAAATATTGGTGAGAGAGTCAATCTCGATAGCGTCACCCTACCGAGAGATTTTGCTAATTATCCCCAGATTTTAGGTGCTGGTCCCCTATTATTGCAGAATGGGCGCATAGTTTTAGATGGAAATGCCGAAAAATTTAGTCCGGCATTCCAAAATCAACAAGCTTCCCGCAGTGCGATCGCAGTTAGTCAAGAAGGAAAAATTTTGCTAGTGGCTATCCATAATCGCGTCGGAGGAAGGGGGGCAACTTTAGGCGAATTAGCCCGAATTTTGCTGTTAATGGCGGCAAAGGACGGTTTAAACCTAGATGGGGGTAGTTCCACTGGAATAGCCTTGGCGGGTTATCTGCTCGATCGCTCTGCCGTTACCGCCGCAAAAGTCCATAATGGAATAGGAATATTTTTATCACCGTCTCCTTGAAGGGGGTGAAAACAATGGATAATAGCGACTGGATTAAACAATTGCTGCTGATGGGTATTGGCACTACTTCCATGGTGGCAGAAAAGATCAAAGAAGTGAGCGATGAATTAGTCAAAGACGGTAAAATCAATTCTGATCAGGCTAAAAACTTTGTCGATGATCTGATGACACAGATGAAGTCTGAACAGGGGAACTTCGAGAATAACTTAGAACGCTATATTCGCCATATTTTGCAGGATTTAGGGGTTCCCCGACAATCGGAAATGGACGAACTGCGGGGAAGGATTGATAGATTAGAACGACAGGTGAGAGACTTAGAGAATAAACTCTGGCGTTAGGGAACTATGAAATCAATGCGCGAAATCTTGCTCAGTTTTGCTATTATTGCGGTTTGTGGCTTATTTTTAATCGCTGCTTCCCTCTTTGGTGGGGGGGAAAAAACCAATGCGATCGCCGCAGAAATCGATCCACCCCCTATCACTCAAACTATTAATAAGGAAATCATCTCCATGGATTTAGATCAAGCAGTTACCACCGATTCGGGACTAAAATACATCGATATAGTGGAAGGAACCGGAGAAAGTCCCCAAAAAGGTCAAAAAGTGACTGTTCACTACACGGGAACCCTGACAGACGGCAAAAAATTCGATAGTTCCAAGGATCGCAATCAACCTTTTACCTTTACCATTGGAGTTGGTCAAGTGATCAAAGGATGGGATGAGGGAGTCGCATCGATGAAAGTCGGTGGGCAGCGTACCTTAATTATCCCCCCAGAATTAGGTTATGGTGCGCGGGGTGCTGGTGGGGTGATTCCTCCCAACGCGACTTTACTTTTCGATGTGGAATTGTTGGGAGTCAAATAAATAGGTTTTTCCTCTGATTTCTTACCTCTACCCGCATCGCTTCTGAATGCGGGTTTTTTGACAGATTGCTAGAAGCTAAGGGCAAAATCAAGAGGATTTAGTAAATTCTAGACCGTTTTCGCTGCCGTAACGTTCCATAAAACGCATAAAACGATCCCACTCTGCGGGAGAATTAAAAATAACCGTAGCTTCGATCGCCATGGGTTTACCGTTGATAAATTTGCCTTTTACTTCCCTGGTGACGATTTCCCCCTCCTCATCAATGAGATACATCCCCGTGATTTCCTCGGTTTGTTGATCTCCGAGGATAGTCGGTTGATCAAAATAAAATTTTGCCGATCCCTTCTCTCCCGTTTTCGTGCGACTTAAGCGGATATCGGGAACAACTGATTCTTTTAACCCCCTGGAAAACTGAATTTCTGCCATTACTTTTCTTTATCCTTCTCATAAAACACGCCTTTCTACATCATCTCACACCAAGTCGCAAGTAAAAAGCAGATGGGACAGCATAAGCTCAAAATATCAATACCAGTACCATTTTTCCTGATTCGTAGGCGGCCTATCCATTGGTAACATCTTTCTTTACATAGGGTCTGCTGAAAAAGTTTGTTGGTGGGGGCAGGGTGTGGGGTGTGGGGTGTGGGGTGTGGGGTGTAGGGTTTTCCCGATTTTGAGGTAGTCAGTTACCTAAAATTCAGGGAAAAAGTCCTGGAATTTTACCCGCGATCACTCCAATGGTCAGCACTTTTTGAGGGGAAAAAAGTCTAAAAACCTTATCCAACAATGTTTTTAGATTTATTCCAGCAGACCCTACATAAAATTTGACAAACAGACAAAAGTGTGCAATCTGGCTCAAGTTGGTTCTCTGAGGGAACTAATTTGATGGAATAGTTCCGGGGTTGTAGTCGGTTGTTAATTTCCATGTCCTCTATAGTACATCCCCTGTCGGGGTTCTGTCCCTTCTTAATAAAAACTTTTTATTGCGTGTGTTTTAACTTACTTGTGTCCTTAAATACTTCTTTTACTGCGTCAAATCACACAAGTCTTTATATGAAGGCTGTACGATCATGTTTGGTGTAGATTAAATTGTTGCCATTGCTTCCCGTTTCTCATCCAGACTGTGTTGAGATTTGTCAAAGCTAATTGCAAAAGTAATCTTTTACATCCAATGGTTTTTAAGTCTGTTAGCACGCTATGTCTGTGTGATAATTTTTGCTTATGTAAGGTTAAATGCTTACTGGGCAAGACTTTTAGGACTATTTTGAAAGAAGAAACTATCAGTATAGACCTCGTTTACACACAGAAACCAGAAGAGCCCAAGAACCTAAGCTGGAAACGCTCACCCTATTTCAAAAACGCCCAAAAACGGCGTTCTGGGAGAGATTTTGGGGTGTGAGTATAATTAACCATCTCTGCCATTACTTTTGAAAAATTTGACTTAAACAAATTATGAATAGATATGCAGTCTATTAGCAGTTATCTTAACAGTGAGATACGAAGTTTCTGGTTTTAGAGAACGACGCAACGGCGGAACGTCGGAATATTATCTGATCGTCCAGAGATGATGACAAATACCGCCATACTTCATCCTCATGATAAACGCTATAATCTAAAAGTTGTTGCCAGTTGCTCATCATGAAAAAACTTACTTATTCATTGCTCCCCCTGGGGATTACTGTTGGACTTTGCCTAAACATTGCCCCTGCTTCCGCTAGTTTGGTGGTACAAAATGTCATTTCCAACGCCGCCCTTTCTATTGACGGCTTCGGAAGCACAACTAACAGTGGATTTATTCAAGCCAATATACCCACAGGTTCTACTATTCAGAGGGCTTATCTCTATGCCACTTCCGTCTGGGATATGAGTCCAGTTTACGGAGTAACTTTTAATGGGAGTACACTTTCCTTGGGTTCAGCAACTATTCTTGGTCCCAATCAAAACCCAGCCACCACCGCCCGTTGGGATGTCACCAGTATCATCGCTTCTTCTTTTACGGGAGGATTACAAGACTTTAGTATCGTTGAGAATGGCGATAACGATGGTGCGGTTCTTGTCGTTGCCTACAGCAATTCTTCTACCCAAGGTTTTACCTCGGTTATTTTAGACGGGGAACTGTCCACCGGGGGAGACACGAGCCAGTTTGATTTTGCCAGTCCTTACACTGGGGGAGATTTTCTGGTTTCCCTCGCCTCTAGTTATAGCCGTCAACCGAGTGGGCAAGCCACTGAGATTGACGTAACCACTAATTCGACCAATAATCGACGATTAACCAGTAGCGCAGGAGGACAGGATGATGGCGAAGGAGCCCGAGGAGGCTTAATAACTGTTGGGGGGATAGGTGACAGTCCTACTAACCCCGGCCCGTTCGATTCCCCCTTCAGTGGGCCGCGAATCGATGATGAATACTATAATCTCGCTCTTGGCAATAGTGCTAATCCTGACGCTTTTATCTCGCATGGAGATACCTTCCTGCGCTTAAAAACAGTGAACCCAACCAATGATGATAACGTTTTCGGAATGTTTATCACCAGTGAATTTAAGATCACTGCCACTCCCGTCCCCGAGCCATCCATGACACTGGGCATTTTTGGTATCGGTGCCATCGGAGCCTTAATATCTCGTCGTGGTAAAAAATCCTAACAGAAAATAAACCTGACAATTTAAGGCTGTAAATTGCGGTAAAAAGCCATAAAATGTTCAATTGTGGTTTTTTATCGCTTTTTTTACCGCAAAATCACATTTACCTAGGGTTTGCTGAAAAAGTTTTCGGTGGGGGTAGGGTGTGGGGTGTGGGGTGTGGAGTGTAGGATTTTACCGATTTTCATCTGCTCAATTACCTAATTTTCAGGGAAAAAGTCCCGGAATTTTCCCCCTGCTCACTCCCAGACGAGGCACTTTTGGATTTCAAAAAGGTCAAAAGCCTTATTTTAAAAGGGTTTTACCATTATTCAGCAACCCTACCTAGTTTCTAGGTTTTTACCGTTCCAAGATAAAATTTGAGCTTCAACCTAAATCACCGTAAGAGAGTCTCGGAGTGCAATCAGTGGCAAAATCAAGGCTATGATCGATCACTGATAACCAATAACTGAGATGAGATGGTTTTATTAGAAGCAGCGGTTCATTCTTCCCTACGCGCTTTTTTACGCGAACAAGGACGCTTTTACTGGTCTCATCATCTCACTATGGGGCGACTGGTGGCTAGAGCTTTACGCCTAAAACGTTCCTCTCTCATACAAACTGGAACTACTCTCACCCGTTATTGTCTCAGTTATCTCACCCCAGCCCTTTTGGGTAATACACCTGTTCTGATTGTTGCCCCAGAGTCGGAAGTAAACCTACTGTTAGAAGTGGAAATACCCCGTCTGCAAGCATGGTTACAAACTCAGCGAGATATCCTCAAAAGCGATCGCTTTCCGGCTAATTTTACCGGTTTACTCCTCACCACACCCCAACAATGGTTAGAGGATAAATTGGGCAATCTCGGTCATTTTCCCCAGAATATCGCCACTATAATCGATCGAGCCGAAGATTTAGAAACTTGTCTAGTAGATTATCTCACCGTCACCATTACTCCCGAACAATGGTCTGCTTTAGAGTCAGCATATCCCCAGCATAGAGAGTATATAGACTTAATTAAAGCACAACTTAGCCAAAGTATTCTTGGTCATCCAATTAATCCCTATAATTGCTATCTTATCGATGCCAAGGAAAAAGAATATATAATTGCTCTCCTGCAACGCTTGCATCAAGATTTAGCCACTGATTCTGCTTGGCAACTTTTAGCGGCAAAAATCCCCGAACATAATTATCTCCTCTGGACATCAGTAGATCGAGAGCGAGAAGAATTTACCCTAAAAATCAGTCCTTTGGAGGTGGCTAGTTTTTTCAAACCAATTTGGCAGCAGCAACCCTTTGTTTTAATCGGCAGTTTTTTAGATAGCGAAAAATCCGCTAATTTATACCGTCAAAATCAAGGTATCGGAGAAATTTTAACTCTAAAGTTTGCAGCCGATCGCGAAAGTGAATATATTCATTTATATCTACCCGATCGCATCAGCGCCCCCAATACCCCCGAATTTCAACCGATGTTATTAAAGCAAGTGCGGGAATTAGTTAGTGCTAATCATACCAGTGAACAACCGATAGTAATTCTGATTGAAGATGTTCCCCTCAAAGCACAAATTGCCACCCAAATCGCAGCCGATTACGGTTCGCGAGTACAAGTGGAAAAAACTGGGATTAATAGTAATACTATTCTGGTTTCTGGTTGGCAATTCTGGCAAACCCATCAAGAAAAATTTCTCACCCCCAGTTTATTAATTATCGCTACTTTACCCTTACCTTCCCCCGAAAATCCTCTTGTTGCTGGCAAAATTGCTTACTATAAACGACAACATCTCGACTGGTTTCGTGCCTATCTTTTACCCACAGCAGTGAGGGAAATTCAGAAATCTGTTCAGTCTCTCCGGGAGTGTCAAGGTTGTGTGGCTGTCCTCGATAATCGTGTCAATGCTCGCAGTTATGGCCGACAAATTCTCTCCGCTTTAGAACCCTATGCTAAAGTTAATTATCTCGATCAACAATTTTTTCAAGATAAAGATTAAATCAGTTATCAGTTATCAGTTATCAGTTATATTTTAGGTTCGATCCCCCCTGCCCCCCTTGATAAGGGGGGTGCCGATAGGCGGGGGGATCCCCCCTGCCCCCCTTGATAAGGGGGGTGTCTGACAACTTTTAACGCCTACCTACTTATCAGTTTACTGTTTACTGATAAAATCTCCCCCAGAGCCATATTTCCAACTATCCAAATAACGATGATAAAGATATTTTTGCTTGTCGGGTAACTTTTCTAAAACAGGTTTTAAGCTGGCTGCTAAGGGATATAAACCACTATACAAAGCTAAATTAAAATAATGTCCCGTCCAATCGATAAAAGGACTGATACCCACTTGTGGAATCATCGGTAAAACTAATTGAGGATTAACCAAAGGCAAAGTTTTTGAGAGGGAAGAAAACTGCACCACATCCTGTAAAAACGGTTTTAATACCTCATCTCCCAACTTATCCATTACCCGAAAAACTCCACTCATTAAGTCATTAATTTGATTGGGATTAGGGTTAGCAGACATCCGGACACTCATGGTTTTTTGAAATAGCCACGTTACCGATATATTCGGTTGATAGGGTTGTAAAAGATCTAAATCTTCTCGACTTAAAGCATCGATTTGTAAAGCTTCCTCGATGGCGAAAGTTAGCCTTTTTAAATGCCTAACCATTGCCCCAAAACCACCAAAACTGACCGGAGATTGACTACCGCTACTATCTCCCACTGCTAGAATTCTTGACCAAGGCATTTTTAAAGGACTTTGACGATAGGCAGGGAAAAAACCCGCTAGAAAACGCTGAAATTTTACCGCTTCTAAATCTACCTTTTGATACTCTGGCAGTAATCTTAAATACTCCTCCATCAAAAATTCTAAACTAAAGCGATCGGGATGGGTATCAAGATAGGTAAATAAATAAGTTGTCCGACCATCCTTAGCGGGAAATGCTTCCCAAAAGTATTGACATTGGTGCAAGATTGGGGTAAAAGAATAAATCAAATCACCAGTTTCATTACTGGGAAAACCCTGACCGCAACTACCCACCACTAAACAAACTCCATCGGGTTTTTCTCCTTTTCTGGCCTGTTTTGCAATTGGCGAAAAATGACCCATGGCATCGATTAATAAACGGGTTTTTAAAGTTACTTCTCCCGTTTTAACCATTACCCCGTCAGGATGAATAATTGCCCCGCTAAACCCGGAATTTTCTAATAACTTTCCTCCCGCTTGCAAAAACTTAGTTTTTAAAGTCTCTAGCAAATAAACCGGATCAACACCAATATTTAAAATATCTCTAACCCAAAGCTCATAACCTTGATAAAATCCCACCCTAGCAGGATTATATTCTGTCGCTATTGCTTGATTTAATTCCGCTTCGGTCAATAAATCTAACTCTAAAAAACTGCTTAATTCTAAACGGGAAATATTCCACTCCTGCTCACGACCGCGCAGAATACCTCTTTCTAATAATGCCACACGCCAGCCCCTAGTTTGTAAAGCAGCCCCGATAAAAATTCCCAGGGTTCCCCCCGCAATAACTAGATCAAAATCCGTCTCTCCTAAAGATTCTTGACTTTGATTAATTACCGTAGGAATAAGCGGATTTTCTAAACGCAAAGCTTGCCAAGTTCGATCGCTGGCTCGCAATTGTTGTAAACTCTGAGGAGATACTCGATCGAGTAAAGATGCAACTAAAGACATTATCAGTTATCAGTTATCAGTTATCAGTTATCAGTTATCAGTTATCAGTTATCAGTTATCAGTTATCAGTTATCAGTTATCAGTTATCAGTTATCAGTTATCAGTTATCAGTTAAGTAGTCATGCAAAATAAATTTCCTAGTGAAGACAGGCAAGAGGCAATAGGCAAGAGGCAAAAGCTTTATCGAAATGTGTAATTAATTTTGCTTAGGTACTTATCAGTTATCAGTTATCAGTTATCAGTTATCAGTTCACTGACTGATAACTCAAAAAAACATCCCTCTAGTCGTTTCCTAACAGTAGAGACTTGCCACTTCACCATTAAGAAACTGCTCTATCCAAACGAGAAACCTATTTAGATGGGAAAAACTTTTTCCCTTCTTCAAAGATTTTATTGATATCCTTGAGAGAAACTCGAAAAATCGCTAAAACTCCTGTAAAGACTAACAAGAAACCGATAAAACTATTCCGATCATAGAGAAATAACCCCACTAAAACGATAAAATAGGGAGAGAGAATTTTACTAATATTTTCAACTACAGTAACCACCTCTGGAGTAGGAGTCTCCACAAGATTAATATCGGTTTTATCCTGATCCGGTTCAAGATTTTGCTTAATCGAAAACATCACCTCCTGTAGGTCTTTTACCTCCGGTGGGTTCGGTTCCTTCCCTGGTTTGCCAAACATTTTTAACTCCCTCGCCAATTTATCTATATCCTCTATGGTAGCCAAAAAAAGGGCAAGCGGGAAAAGCGCGAGCAGGTCGAGAAATTCTCAGGGCAATTTTCCTTATAACCCCCTCGGCCTCGGCTGCTATAATCAGAGGAACAACTCCCAAGTTCGTTAACGGTACAAAAAAACTATGAATACCAGTCCAGACCGTGTGATTATCTTCGATACCACCCTTCGAGATGGGGAACAGTCCCCGGGTGCCGCTTTAAATGTGGATGAGAAGCTAACCATAGCGCGCGCACTGGCACGACTGGGAGTTGATGTCATTGAAGCAGGTTTTCCCCACGCTAGTCCGGGGGACTTTGATGCGGTGCAGAAAATTGCCGCCAGCGTCGGCAGCGAAGCTGATAGCCCGATTATTTGCGGATTAGCCCGGGCTACTCAAAAAGATATCAAATCAGCAGCCGATGCGCTCAGACCCGCCGCCAAGCCCAGAATTCACACCTTCCTAGCCACATCTGATATACATCTCCAATACAAACTTAAGAAGACTCGTCAGGAAGTTCTTGAGATTGTGCCGGAAATGGTGGCCTATGCCAAATCCTTCCTTAATGATGTGGAATTTTCCCCCGAAGATGCCGGCCGCAGCGATCCGGAATTCCTCTATCAAGTCCTCGAAAGAGCGATCGCCGCAGGAGCCACCACCGTTAATATTCCCGATACCGTCGGTTATACCACCCCTAGCGAATTTGGGGCTTTAATCCGGGGAATTAAGGAAAATGTCCCCAATATCGACCAAGCGATTATCTCCGTCCATGGTCACGACGATTTAGGGTTAGCGGTGGCTAATTTCCTCGAAGCAGTTAAAAATGGAGCTCGACAGTTGGAATGTACCATTAACGGTATCGGTGAGCGTGCCGGTAATGCTTCCCTAGAAGAATTGGTGATGGCCCTTCATGTGCGGCGCTCCTATTTTAATCCTTTCCTCGGTCGTCCCCCAGAGTCCACGGAACCTTTAACCAAGATCAACACCAAGGAAATCTATCGCACTTCTCGCCTAGTTTCCAATCTTACCGGCATGATCGTGCAACCGAATAAGGCGATCGTCGGTGCTAACGCTTTCGCACACGAGTCGGGAATCCATCAGGACGGGGTGTTAAAACATAAACTCACCTATGAGATTATGGACGCAGAATCGATCGGTTTGACCCATAATCAGATCGTCCTCGGTAAACTCTCCGGCCGCAACGCTTTTCGCTCTCGTTTACAGGAATTGGGTTTTGAGCTTTCGGAAACGGAACTTAATAACGCTTTTATCCAGTTTAAAGAAATGGCCGATCGCAAAAAGGAAATCACCGATCGCGATCTAGAAGCGATTGTTAACGATGAAATCGATACGGTTCCCGATCACTTCCGCCTCGAATTAGTACAAGTATCCTGTGGCAATAACGCCAGACCCACGGCCACGGTAACGATTCGCACTCCCGACGGTAGCGAGTTATCCGATGCGGCCATTGGTACAGGTCCGGTGGATGCTCTCTGCAAAGCGATCGATCGAGTGGTGCAGATTCCTAACGAATTAATCTCTTTCTCGGTGCGAGAAGTGACCGAGGGAATCGATGCTTTAGGAGAAGTGACTATCCGTCTCCGTTACGAAGGACGCACCTATTCTGCTCGCGCAGCCGATACCGATATTATTGTCGCCTCCGCTCGTGCCTACGTCAGCGCCTTAAACCGTCTCCACGTCGCACTGCAGCAGAAGGAAAAAACCCCCGAAATGCTACAAGTCTAGATAGGGTGTTAGGGTTTTAGGGTTTTAGGGTGTTAGGGTTTTAGGGTTTTAGGGTTTTAGTTGAAATTCCCCCACTTCCCCACCACCCCACTTCCCCACTTCCCCACTTCCCCACTTCCCCACCACCCCACTTCCCCACTTCCCCACTTCCCCACTTCCCCACACCCCACTTCCCCACACCCCAGGGTGCTATTGGAGAAAATCTTAAATTTGTCTCGCAAATTTCTAAAATGTTGCTAAGTTAATATTATGAGCTTGCGCTCTGATTAATCATGGTGCAAAGGTACTAAAACCAGATTCCCGTAAAAGCAATGAGGGATGAAATTTACCCGCAAGAATCCGATCGAATTAAATACAATAGCTAAGGACTAAAAGAATTAGCCAAGGCACCTAGGGATACTGTTCCCCTTGCTTAGTGGAAACAGTTGACCCGTCCAATAATTCCTTGGATTTTTAGCTATCTGGTCAACACCGGGGACAAACCGGCGATCAGATTCCAGTCCTCCAGCCATTTATCCAATTTTTGCAGGAGCCAGATTATGAGTTGACCGAGCTAAAACAGCATTCCG
This sequence comes from Microcystis sp. M_OC_Ca_00000000_C217Col, assembly GCF_007095585.1. NCBI lineage: Bacteria > Bacillati > Cyanobacteriota > Cyanophyceae > Chroococcales > Microcystaceae > Microcystis > Microcystis sp. M_OC_Ca_00000000_C217Col. The sequence continues at coordinate 1,760 of NZ_SFBV01000047.1, read as the reverse complement.
TGTCGCTAAAATCGCATCGACACAAGAGAATTTAAGCAAAAATCTTCTCCCATTTGTTGTAATTAAAGCTACAATCGGAAAAGTCTTTCCCCGTCTCGGATTTGAGACACAAATTTGTTCAGTATCACCTAGATTGAGATTCGATCTTCTAGTTTTGCACAGAAGGAGCAAGAGGAAAACGGCATGACGCAGGCCCACGATGTACTAACCCTTACCGAGCCGCAATTGGATTTAGATTTGATTGACCTAGACGAAGACTTCGATGATGAGGATATCGAGTTAGAGCTAGAAGAAACCAGCGATAGCAACGATGGCAAAAAAAACCGCCGCCTTGCCAGCGCTCGTCGTCGCGACGCCGCTAGAAAAAAACCCTATACAGAAGATTCGATTCGGATTTATCTGCAAGAGATCGGCAGGATTCGGTTATTGAGAGCGGAGGAGGAGATCGAATTAGCGAGAAAAATCGCCGATCTACTGAAATTAGAACGTATTCGCGAAGATTTTCGCCTCTATAGCGATACTGAATGGGGAAAACAGGTTTTCTTGTTCGAGCGCATCGAAAAAATTATCGTTGAAAAATCGGAAAAAGAACCGAAATTATCGGATATTAAGGCTTATTTAGGTAAGACGGAGCTAATGGCTCCCATGCTGGAAGAATGGCAGGCCAAATCAAAGGAATACTTATCGGCCTTTAAGCGTCGATTGTACCATGGTCGTCGCGCTAAGGAAAAAATGGTACAATCGAACCTGCGTTTAGTGGTTTCGATCGCCAAAAAATACATGAATCGCGGTCTTTCCTTCCAAGATTTAATTCAAGAAGGTTCCCTCGGTTTGATCCGCGCCGCCGAAAAATTCGACCACGAAAAGGGTTATAAATTCTCCACCTATGCCACTTGGTGGATTCGTCAAGCCATCACCCGGGCGATCGCCGATCAATCCCGCACCATTCGTCTTCCCGTCCACCTCTACGAAACCATCTCCCGGATCAAAAAAACCACCAAGATTCTTTCTCAGGAAATGCGTCGCAAACCCACCGAGGAAGAAATCGCCACTAAGATGGAGATGACCATCGAAAAACTGCGTTTTATTGCCAAATCCGCTCAATTACCGATTTCTCTAGAGACTCCCATCGGGAAAGAAGAAGATTCCCGTTTAGGAGACTTTATCGAAGCGGATGGGGAAACTCCAGAAGATGAAGTGTCTAAAAATTTATTACGCGAGGATTTAGAAAACGTCCTCGATACCCTTAGTCCTCGCGAACGCGATGTGCTGCGGCTGCGCTACGGTTTAGATGACGGCCGGATGAAAACACTCGAAGAAATCGGCCAGATTTTCAACGTCACTCGCGAGCGCATTCGTCAAATAGAAGCCAAGGCTCTGCGGAAATTGCGTCACCCCAACCGTAATAGTATCCTCAAAGAGTACATTCGTTAATTTCCCGCTCTCAAAAAACTGGCAACTGGGTCTCCTTGAGGCTCAGTTTTCTTGTCATCGGAAATTTTGGGTCTGAAACCCCGCCGTTCTAGGTTGGCTTTACGTTAGAATTAAAAGGCCAGTCTCGAAAACCAAGTGGACGGCGCAGCACCTGGAAAACTCGGCTTAGGGGGTTCCGACCAGAAAAGCTTGGCCGGGTAAAAAGTTGCGCGCAACAAGTACAAGAAGCTATAGGCGGTCAACGTACCGTGGGACACACGGAATCGGGCTTCTGAAATGGGGCGAAAGTCTGTGGACTCTGTGTAAGACAGTACATGGTTTTTTAA
>NZ_SFBV01000046.1:0-3638 GCF_007095585.1 Microcystis sp. M_OC_Ca_00000000_C217Col | reverse complement strand
GTCAAAAACTGGTTTGAGCAAGCTCAAGCACATCAATTTGATGGTATTCAATTTAGTTATGATTACCGTCTGGAAAAAGGTCATCATCGCCTCGAAAAACGTTGGTGTTGGGCTGTACCTTTAGAAGCTTTCGGCGGTCTTTATCAACAGGCTCAATGGCAAGGACTTCAAAGTATTATCATGGTTAAACGAGTTCGTCATCTTTGGAATAAAACCACTTGTGAAGTCCAATTTTATCTCAGTTCTCTCCCTGCTGATGCTCAAAAAATAGGTAATGCTATTCGTAAACATTGGGGCATTGAAAATCAGGCTCATTGGATTTTAGATGTTACTTTTAATGAGGATCAATGTCGGATTCGCTCTGGTCACAGCCCTCGTAATGGGAGCCTTCTTGAGACGAGTAGCACTTAACGCTCTTAACCAGGAATCCACTTACCGACGTAGTCTGGCACAAAAAAGTAAACGGGCGGCCATGGATAATAACTATATGATGGCTGTGCTGAAAGCCTTTTGTCAAGCCTAATTGAGATGCTCTTACCCTGAAGTTTTAAAGCGAAGTAAATATAGCTTGTTAAAAAATGAAAAAGATTTAACGGAAACCCAAAAAATTAAACTAGAAGCTATCAAATAAAAATTCCCAAATTTGAAAAAGATGCAGGAATTAAAGGAAGAATTTAGAAAGATTTATGAAACCTCAGAGAATCCGACAGAGGGAATGCTATCCATCTCGGAATGGTTGGCAAAATCCTCCAGTGTTTTTACTAAGAGTTGTCAAACAATCCGAAACTGGTTTGGAGAAATAATTAGTTATTTCGAGCGAAGGACAACGAATGGGATGGTCGAGGGAATCAACAATAAACTTAAACTAATAAAACGGAGAGCCTATGGCTTGAGAAACTTTCGGAATTTTTGGGTTAGAAGTATGTTGTCTTGGCATCTTGTATGTTGATTTAGCATAAAGAGTAACGAAGAGCCAGAAATGTATTCATTACTAAGTCCCACATTGTACCATCTTCCTATATAATTTTGCTTGGCTGCAACAGGAGTGCTGTGAATATTCCACCCAAATGTAGAAACTATGGCGGTGGTGGTCATCAGTAATTTATGCAGTTTTTTCATGGTAATGTCCTGAATAAATAGGGGCTGCTGAAAAAGTTTTTCGTGGGGGCAGGGTGTGGGGTGTGGGGTGTGGGGTGTGGGGTTTTACCCATTTTCAGGTGGTCAATTACCTAATTTTCAGGGAAAAAATCCCTAAATTTTCCCCCCAATCACTCCAATGGTAGGCACTTTTTCAGGGAAAAAAAGTCTAAAAGCCTTATCCAACAAGGTTTTTAGATTTATTCAGCAAACCCTAAATAGTTAAAGGCTAAACTGGACAATTTTGGATAGCGATCGCTCATATTATACTAGGTTTACATGATTACGAGCTATCTAACACACGGTCGGGTGCAATGATTTGTGGCTCTTCTGGTTTCTGTGTGGAAACGAGGTCTATACTGATAGAATATCCGCAAAATAGTCCTAAAAGTCTTGCCCAGTAAGCATTTCACGATTCCATAAGCAAAAATTATCACACAAAGTCGAGAAGAGCCGATTTGTTAGATCTCAAATTCGATTACAGTAGCAATGGCGGCTACAATTTCCAGTATTGTAATTTGTGTGGAAACGAGGTCTATACTGATAGTTTATTCCGCCAAATAGCACTAAAAGTCTTGCCTGATAAGCATTTCACGATTCCATAAGCAAAAATTATCACACAAAGTCGAGAAGAGCCGAAATGCTTCCTAATTTACGAATAAACCTTTGTAAATCCACCCCCCTTAGTTGAAGAGTGTCATTTGATTTCTGCACCAACAGTAGGATCGAAGTTGACTAACCAAATTTCTCCACGTTTTGGCAGCTCAGGGTTAATAGTCAATGATGTCAGCTGCCATTAACTCCTGCCATTCAGAATCTTGTTGATAGTGAGAGAGCATTATATCGGCTTGACTTTTGAGAATATTCCTCCGTTCAGTCATTGGTAACTTCAGAAAAGCAAGACGCTGTTTTAAGGATGGAGAGATATATTCGCTGGTAGAAGAATCAGAACTAACTTCTTCAACCAAAATAACTACCTCAACAGTTTGTCCTACAGTCAGCTCTGGAGATTCAATTTCAATTCTATTTCCCGGTAGGACTTTTGCTGTCGTGTACAAAGTTGATTTAACCATTTTAAGCCTTCTCTTTAAGTATTGTTGTTAATATAGCTTATTAAAATCGGCGACCGCACTTTAACCCACAGTTTTAATCAATGTGCATGGTGAGTTCCCCAAAATCGATCGCTGGAACAGTAGGAGCCACCTTAGGGAACGCACCCTACAAGATTGCGTTCGACATCGCACTGGGGCTACGCCTTCACAGATAGACGAAGCCGCCTAACGGCAAAGTTAGACATTTGCTATGGAATAAACAGACGACTCACGCCTAAATAATTTTCAAGGTAAAGAGCAATTTCAATCAAGCGATCAACACATTCTTCTCGATATTCTCGTTCAATAATCCGATCAACATTTGCAAACGTAACCACAGGCAAAGAAGTTGGTAAACATTCTTCTCGGATTACCTGCTCTAAAGAATCTTCACCCTTCATACTACGGTTGGCGGTTAGTAAAATCATTTGATTCTCTTGAGCAAACCTCCAGACCACTCTATCACTGCTGTTAATTTGTAATTCAACTTCATCAAATGAAATAAAACGAATTGGTAATGTTTCAAGCCACCCTTCAGAAGTAATACTGCCAAAAAGTATGAGCGATTGCCCTTCAATAATTGTGATCGATTAGAAAAATCACTGGCTTATTGCTGCTCGTTTGGCTTTACGCGCTTGCAATTTTTGCCAAGCAGAAGTATATTCAGGCTTGGGCGGCAACTTAGAAATATTAGCAATACGTTCTTGGTTACGCTCATTCCAATAATCTCGAATTTCTGCTGCTTGCCGCACAACTATTTGATACTCTGACTCTACTTCTTTGTAGTGAGCGTCAATATAAGAGATGGCTGCATCAAACTGCTCATCAGTTAGATAGAATTGATGGCGGATTAAATGACGAGGGTAATTGGCGTGAATATAGTCCATTATTTGATACAAGGTTATTCTTGTGCCAGAAATTGTTAAACCACGCTCTGTTCGAGTAATTGCGGGTTCCTGATCAGGATACAGTGACATAGTTTTGATTAGCTCCAAATGGTGTTGAGTGGCCGCTCTTTTCTCATCATATCACCCCCAACTCTGCTGGCCTCACCAATGAAAATATGGCGCATTACATTTGATTAGCGTACCCTCGTCAGCGTACTGCTACCCAGTGCCTTCGGTATCGCACTTAAACCCACAGTTTCAATCAATGTGCATGGTGCGTTCCCCAAAATCGAGCGCTGGAGCAGTAGGAGCCACCTTAGGGAACGCACCCTACGGCGATGGCGATCTGCTACGCAGTGCCTTCGGCATCGCACTGAAACAGTCCACTACGAGAGCAGCAATTATTGTAGCGATTGTCTTAAAAGTCAAGGGGAATAAAGAAAATCTTTTGTACCCCAAATAGGCAAGACAAAGTAACGGCACCAGTCATCCGTTTTGTCAGCGATGAAATTGTTCGGAAAAC
>NZ_SFBV01000045.1:0-7830 GCF_007095585.1 Microcystis sp. M_OC_Ca_00000000_C217Col | reverse complement strand
GTTTTTGCTGATTTTCTGCCCCGAAACAAGCTATAATGGTCTAAAGGTCAAATTTGAAAATTTTTGCCTCAAACCCTATCGGCGTAAGAACTTCAGGATTTTGTGTCCAGTAGTTCATTAGTACTTCATTGCTTGAACTCAGGCTCTGTAAGACTTTTAGCCATAGCTAGTATGTTTATACGGGGGAAGTCCAGGAATACCACGATTGGAAGCTAAAATGATTATCGGTTCAAGCCAAAATTTACATTCACCATCAGGAGAACGTACATGAATAGGTGGCGGTTCGGAACCTTCATCGGAATAGAAGTGAAACCGAAAATGTCCAATTCTAATGACCGTTGGCACTCAGTGAAATTCGTAATCATTGAGAGTTGCTGGTTCTTTATTCTAGTCGGAAATTGTGGCGATCATTGTCGCACCTCAATCAGACCGATAAGGATTTTCAGAGCGATCATCAATCGCGTAGGGTGCAATTAACGCCCCTTTTTATTTTTATTGACCTATTATATGCGTTCTTTATCGAAAGCCTCAATTAATAATATCTATTCAAGAGATATTGTAACATCAATCCCTCACATTCTTAAACCTTTTGTGATCGCCTTAGAAACACTTTTATCCAGTGCGATCGCTGGTGGGCATTGTTAAGTTTTCCTGAACGGGTGATTAGAGTAGAACCATCAATATTTATGGTTCGGTTGGCTCTTGGTATGATAAGGATGTCTGTGGAGAAATGGGTGTTATACATTCCAGTCAAATTAAATTTGAAAACTAGCGATCGCTTTTCTGTGGGAACAGAGAATTAGATAAAAAATACTAATATTTTGTCGCCATCAGGTTCTAGCCGCAATTCAATTGAGTATAAAATAATCTCAGAAAAAGCCTCCAGAAAATGTCAAATCAACCATGAAAAAAATTATTTTGATTTCTAGTCTATCTTTAACCATGGTAGTCGGTACTTCCTGGGCAAAACCTAATCTAGTTTTGGCTCAAACTTGTAATTACTTTGCCGGAACTGCTGTGACGGGAAAAAGCGTTAACATCGATTTATGTTCGATTGTTCCGGCTAGTTCGCGTAGTGTTGACTTTGTTTATTATTTAGGAAATCAACGACTGGTTAGCCAAGCTAATTGTGATAACGGAACTTGGACGACTTTTCCCGAAAGACAAATTCATCGTCCCCGCTCTCAAGCGACTCAAACAATGCTAGAGGTGGTGTGTAGTTACAGATTCAATAGTTCTCAATCCACATCAAGAATCGCTACAGCAATAGTGTTTTCTCCACCATCAAATGTGAGAACATCCCCCAATGGCAATATCATCTGTTCAGTCAGAGAACGTAGAACCATCAATATTTATGGTTCGGTTGGCTCTTGGTATTATACGAATGTCTGTGGGGAAATGGGTGTTATACATTCCAGTCAAATTAAATTTGCCAACTAGAGAGCGCTTTTCTACGGGAACACAGAAACGGGTAGAATCGATCAATGCAGTTGTTTTCTTTCGAGGTGTCGTCATTAATAAGAAAGCTACCCGTTCCTTAGCCGGTATTGCCGGAATTGTCGCCGTTGCCACCTTAATCAGTAAGGTTTTTGGTTTAGTCCGCGAACAGGTAATCGCCGCTGCCTACGGTGTTGGGCCAGTGGTGAACGCCTACGCTTTTGCCTACGTTATCCCCGGTTTTCTGTTAATTCTCCTCGGTGGTATTAACGGCCCCTTTCACAGCGCTTTGGTCAGTGTTTTGGCCAAAAGAGATAAATCCGAGTCCGCGCCGATTGTCGAGACTATTACCACCCTAGTCAGTGCGATTTTATTAGCTGTCACCGTCTTTTTAATCGTTTTTGCCAATATTTTTATCGATGTTCTCGCCCCCGGTTTAGATGCCGCCACCCGCAGCATGGCCATTCAACAACTGCAAATTATGGCCCCCATGGCGGTTTTAGCTGGTTTAATCGGCATCGGTTTCGGTACTCTCAACGCGGCGGATCAATACTGGCTACCGAGTCTCAGTCCGCTTTTTTCCAGTGTGGCGGTGATTATCGGGGTGGGTTTGCTGGCTTGGTTCGTTGGCGATCGCATTGATGAGCCGCAATATGTGCAACTGGGGGGTTTTGTCCTCGCCGGCGGTACTCTCGTTGGGGCGCTCTGGCAATGGTTAGCACAAGTGGGCGCACAAGTCAAGGCAGGTTTAGGAAAATTAACATTTCGTTGGGATTGGCGGATACCGGGGGTGTCGGAGGTGTTGCGGGTGATGATTCCGGCGACCTTATCTTCGGGAATGTTGCATATTAACGTTTATACTGACCTCTTTTTCGCTTCTTTTATCGAAAATGCCGCCGCTTCCATGCGTTACGCCAGTTTTATCGTTCTCACGCCCTTGGGCATCATGTCCAACATGATTCTCGTGCCGTTTATGCCGATATTTTCTCGACTGACGGAACCGGAAAATTGGGGAGAATTGAAGCAAAGAATCCGTCAGGGTTTATTATTGACCGCTTTAACCATGTTACCCTTCACCGCTATCTTTATCGCCCTCGCTTTCCCGGTAGTGCGAGTTATCTATCAACGGGGTGCCTTTAATCTGGCTGCCTCGGAACAGGTGGTTCCCGTATTAATGGCCTACGGTTTCGGGATGTTTTTCTATCTCGGTCGCGATGTTTTAGTACGAGTGTTCTATGCTTTGGGTGATGGCGACACTCCCTTTAAGGTGAGTATGGTGAATATTTTTCTCAATGGTGTGCTGGATTTCCTCTTGTATAGACCTTTTGGTACCCCGGGGATTGTTTTAGCAACCGTAGGGGTTAATATCCTTTCTATGGGCATTTTTACGGTGATTTTAAATCGTCGTTTAGGGGGTTTACCTCTGGGAGAATGGGGTTTATCCTTATTGGGATTAACGGTAATTACAATACTTTCTGGTGTTGCTAGTTGGGGAGCTAGTTGGGGTTGGGAAAAGGTTTTCGGTGCTGGTAATATTTTCCTACAATTATTACAGTTAGGTTTGGCTTCGACCGTAGCGGTGGGTTTATTCCTCCTCGGTGCGATGTTATTGAAGTTACCAGAATTAGACCTATTAATCTCGCGAGTTCGTCAGAAGTTCTTGAAAAAATCTTAGGTTTAAGTTGCTGCCTCACCTCATCATTACATACTATCAGGTTATTTATTTTTAGGAATTGGGGGCAGTTGCGGTGATTTTCGGCGAGAATTAGAACCGGATATTTTCGGGGGTAGGGGTGCAGAATTGCGATTAGATAAACTTTGAAGGCTCTTTTTCATATTAGCAGGTTCCGGCAGTTCTAGAGTTACCCCTTCCCTAGCGGTCATTGTTTCCTCTGGTAGGCATAAATCAAAAACAAAGGCAGAATTATTGGTTAAATCAGCAAATTCTAGTTTTACCATCTCCGGAGAGGATTCTTGTGCTAATAAAGGTTCAATTTCGGTTTTAATTAACTGTTCTAATTGAGCCAGATAATTGATCTTAACAGGAGTAACAATTAAAGTTAACATTTCTTGCCAACCTTGCCCCCCCAATTCTGCCAGAATATCCCCATAACAGCGAATCTTCCAGCTACCTATTCCTAAATCTCGATAGGAAAAAATTTCCAGCCAACCCCCAGCATCCGATCGATAATAATGGGTATATCGTTCGCTACTTTCGGGAGATTCGTAATCGATACGCACTTCAATATGAGCAAAAGGAGAATCCAGACGGGCCAAGAGACGATAGTTTCCCGAGACAATTTCTAGAGAATTATTAGAAATTGTGTGTCCGTGATTCTCCCCTTGTTTTTGCAGTATAAATTCCATAATCCTAGCCTAGGCCTAATGTTTGGCCATGACGCTAAAACTTAGGATTTGTGCCGAGAGATTTGCGCTTTTAATTCCCTTGCTTGTGTCAATAAATCCGCTTGGGTTAGACTAATTTGTTCTTGGGTGGCCATCCATTTCAGTTGTACCGTGCCATTTTCAGCCTCAGCATCCCCCAAAATTATACAGCCCACCGCCTTAGCTCGATCGGCCCGTTTAAATTGTTTTCCGAAAGCGCTGCCGCTTAAGTCTAACTCAACGCTAAACCCCAATCCGCGTAATTGTTGCGCTAACACCACACTGCGGGCCTCAGCTTTTTCTCCTTTGGAGACGAGATAAAAATCGGGAACCAAAAAAGATAAAGATTGCTTTTGTTGTAATAATATAATCAGACGTTCTAAACCGATTGCCCAACCCACTGCTGGCGTGTCTGGACCGCCTAATTGAGCTATTAAACCATCATAACGACCACCACCGCAAACCGTGGCTTGAGCGCCTAAATCATCGGACTGAATTTCAAAGGCCGTATGGGTGTAATAGTCCAATCCTCGCACTAAACAGGGATTAAGATTATAGATAACTCCCAAATCAGTTAGTAAAGATTGTACCCGTTCAAAATACTTTTGAGAATCACTGCCGAGATGTTCAAGAATACTGGGGGCATTCTCACAGATAATCTTGGTTTTTTCGTCCTTACTATCCAAAATTCGCAGGGGATTTTTTTCTAATCTCTGTTGAGAATCCGCGTCTAAATCAGCTTTGTAGGGAGTCAAATAATCTAGCAGGGACTGACGATAATTTTGCCTATCTTGGGCATTTCCCAGGGAATTAATATCTAATTTTAGGTTTTCTAGCCCCACAGCTTTTAATATCTCGCTGGCAAGGGTAATTACTTCCACATCCGCCCTAGGGTCATCAGTTCCCAACAATTCGACCCCAATTTGATGAAACTGTCGCTGCCTACCCGCTTGCGGACGTTCATAACGAAACATCGGCCCCTTATACCAGAGTCTTTGTACTCCTCCAGCGGCCTGTAATTTGTGTTCAATATAGGCGCGAACGACCCCAGCCGTTCCCTCTGGTCGCAAAGTCAGGGAACGTTGACCGCGATCAAAGAAAGTGTACATTTCTTTACCCACCACGTCCGTCGCTTCCCCGATACCCCGTTCAAAAAGTTGCGTCTGTTCAAAAATGGGAGTTCGTATCTCTTGATACAGCGCAGTCCCTAAAATTCTGCTGGCAGTTTCCTCTAACCACTGCCAGTAACCGATCTCCGCCGGTAAAATATCTTTTGTGCCTCGGATTGCCTGGATTTCGCCCATAGTTCTCTGTATTTTTATCCCTATTTCAACAATCTTAAACCGCTGAGAGTCACTAATACCGTCGATCCTTCATGACCGATGACACCTAGAGGTAAAGTTATATCACCAACAAAATTGGCTATGAGCAATATGCCGATAAATGCGAGGGCGAAAGTGATATTCTGTTTAACAATGCGATTGGCACGACGACCGAGGTTAATCGCGCTGGGAATTTTGGCTAAATTATCGGACATAAGGATAATATCGGCCGTTTCCAAGGCCACATCACTACCCGCTTTTCCCATGGCAATCCCCACATTAGCCATAGCTAAAGCGGGCGCGTCATTAATGCCATCTCCTACCATAGCGACAGTGTGATATTTTTCTTGCAGATTTTTGATCACGGTTAACTTATCTTCAGGCAGTAAATCAGCGTAAATCTCCTCAATACCGAGTTTTTTAGCGACTTTATCGGCACTTTGTTGATTATCACCCGTAATTAAAACGATATGTTCGATACCGATCTTTTTTAGCTGCTCCACCAGATTAACTGCCGATTCACGAAGGGTATCGGCCACAGCGATCGCACCGAGCATCTGATTCTCTTGTACTACCCAAACGAGGGTTTTACCTTCTTTTTGTAAACGTTCGTGGGTAGCTAGAATATTCTGGTCAAGATCAGCAATATGGTCACGAATATAGGCAAAATTGCCCACAGATACCGACTTATCGGCAATTTTTCCCGTGATACCTCGTCCCGATACCGCTTGTACCTGATTAGCACTGAAGAAATTTATACCACGTTCGAGCGCTGTGCTGGTAATAGCGGACCCGATGGGATGTTCGGAACAGGATTCTAGGGATGCAGCCACCGCTAACACCTCATTTTCGCTGACTGCATGGATAGGGATAATTTCCACCACTTGCAACTTACCAAGGGTGAGAGTGCCGGTTTTATCAAAAGCGATCGCTCGTATGCGGCCGATCATCTCCAATCTTGCGCCATTTTTGAATAAAATCCCCTGTTTTGCCCCGTTAGCGATACCCGATAACAAAGCTGGCATAATTGAGGCCATTAAAGCACAGGGAGAAGCCACCACGAGAAAAATTAAGGCCCGATAGATAGTGGTTTCCCAGGTCCAACCCCAGAAAAAAGGCGGTAAAATCCCGAAAATTAAGCCCAAAATCACGATAATTTTCGCATAACCCCGCTCGAAACCTTCGATAAACTGTTGGGAGGGAGGGGATTCATTTTGTGCCTTTTCTACCAAACGAATCACCCTCTCAATTAAGCGACTTTCGGGGGGAGTTTCCACCTTTAAGCGTAGCACTCCCGCACCGTTGAGAGTTCCCGCAAAGACTTCTTCCCCGATGGTTTTATCCACGGGAAGGGATTCTCCGGTAATTGGCGCTTGATTAATGGGACTGTTTCCCTCCATAATAATGCCGTCAATGGGGATTAATTCACCCGGTTTGACTAAAACTGTGTCACCGATCCGTAATTGCTTGATAGGAACCTCTTTTTCGCTGTCTCCCGTGATTAATCTAGCAGTATCGGGAGTCATAGCCATGAGAGAACGAATATTGCGATCGGTTTTCGCCATGGCAATCTGTTCTAATGCGCCACTAATAGCGAAAATCAGGATTAAAATGGCTCCATCGATGATGAGATAGTAATTACTGTCCCAGAGTCCCAAAATCGCCGCCCCTAACGCCGCTACAATCATTAACAGGTCCACATCCAGTTCTTTTTCCTCGAATAAAGTCGTTAATCCTGCTTGGGTACTCTCGTATCCTCCCACCACATATGCGATCGGTAGTAGGATTAAAGCTAGGCCGATCAGATTAAGATGTAGGCATAACCAACCAAAAAAGACTAAAATAGCGCAAATTCCTGCGGCAACTGCCGAGGAATACTCAGACAACCAAGAGGACGAGATACTCTGAATCATGGATCGATGGCAATTAATTCTCTCCCCATTCTAGAAAACATTGGATCGATGCAGAAAACCCCTAGGACGTTATCCCCCGCAGCTAACCTAGCCGATAATAATTGGAATTTTGCCGAGGTTTGGATCGATCCGCTGCTATCTCCCCCCTATATCTTGCTTTTACTCGCTGAATCTTCAGGAAACTATCGCGTGTACGATCCTTCTGAGGGTTATCAGGTAGTATTCACCGGTGCGAGTTACGAGGAAGCGGAAAATTGGCTATTAGAGGACGAATTTGAACCGGTAGAGGGACCACTTTCGGCAGTAGAGATATAATTTCCTTATCTTCCTTGACCCCTTTCTTCGATGCTATCCTTACTAAAAAAGCGATGGAATTGGCTAAAATCGCTCTTTATTGCCAGTCCGAAGGCAATTAACCCCAAAAAAGTCAAAAATACTCCTCCAGAACCCAGTGACGCACCAGAGGGATAGAGCGAACTCATGAAAACCGACACGATTTTCTACCGACTTTTTCAAACCTTTCCAGGTCTTCTGTTTGAGTTAATCGACTTTCCCGGGGAATTAGCCAATTTCTATCGATTTTCCTCCGTAGAGGTGAAACAACTATCTTTTCGCATCGATGGAGTCTTTCTACCAGAACGGGAAGATTTACCGATTTATTTTACCGAAGTTCAGTTTCAGAATGATCCGGAGTTTTATGCGCGTTTTTTCGCCGAAATTTTTCTCTATCTCAAACAGACGCAGTTAAAAAACAATTGGCGCGGGGTGGTGAT
>NZ_SFBV01000044.1:0-5254 GCF_007095585.1 Microcystis sp. M_OC_Ca_00000000_C217Col | reverse complement strand
ACAAATATGATTTTGTTTACCTTGTTTATTGATGCCATTTTTACGGATATGGGTAGATTTACATTCAGGGCATTGCATTTTGATTTCCTCCATTCATATCTCTATTATGCAACGCCCAACGGATTTAGTATAACTTTGTCTTGATAATTTACAAAACGATTGGAACCTGAAGAAGAAAAATTATTACGGGGTTTAACTGACAGTGTTTCTCAAAAAACTGATGTTTACTTTTCCTCTTGTCTTCTTGTTGCTAATTGGTCTAAAATTTCGGCGTGAACTTGGCGAGTAATTGGATAAAAATAGGCAAGAATTAAGCTAATGATCAGAAAAAATGCCGGTAAAGGAGCAATTGCTAGGCGAATTGCTATTAAAGCACTATCTGGCTGCAGGGGAATTGCTTCTCCTGGGATTCTCGGTTTAAAACCCGATGTTTCTAGAGCAATACCGACAAGAAATAACCCCAAAGCTAAACCAATTTTTTGCAAAAGTACCATGAAAGCATAAAAAATACCTTCTCGACGTTTTCCTGTTTCTAATTCGTCTAATTCAATCACATCGGGAACCATTGACCAAGGAATTAAATAGGCCACAGATACGCCAAATCCTGCCAAAACTGCCAAAGCATACATTAAAGTTATTTGTCCGGGTTGGAGCAAAAATAAACCAATTTGGGCAATAATCCAGAATGTCATCCCTAAAAAATAGACTATCTTTTTGTCTAATTTCTGACTAACTGCTTGCCAGAAAAATAACATCACTAAAGCTGTTCCCTGTACTGCCAAAGCGACTAAACCCGATTCTGCTTCCGATAGTCTCATGTAGCTGACGACGTAGTAAACCAAAATCGAGGCGGTTAATTGTACTCCTAACCAAGCACAAAGATAGATGCCAATAACGTATAAAAAGGGACGATTACCAAAAACTATTTTTAATTGTTCTTTCAGGGGAATAGTTTCGGTATTATTATCCGCTTCTCTCTGTTTAATTGCCGCGCTATCCTTGAGATGATTTTCAGTTTTGCCATAGTAAAGGGTTAACCCCGAAACTATCCCTTCTATTCCTAATAAAATTGTGGAAATAGCGATAAAGTCTCTGGGATTCACCCCAATTTTTCCTAGTCCATAGACCAAGGAAAGCGCACCGATAACTATAAAAGCAATTGCCAAAACTTTTTTCTGGGGAGAATTGAGAATAGCTTTTGCTCCTCGTTCTTGCAAAACCAAAGCGCACCAAATAACTGCTATAATCGACATTAAAGCACAAACTACACCTAACAATAAAAAAGCTTGATGGAGATCATTGGCATAGGACGATGAGACGAGAATATAGAGAATTAATGATAGAATGCTGCCCCCGATGGAAAAGGCAAAACGAAAACTATTTAAGCGGGTTCTCTCATTATAATCATAAGTTAATTCAGGGGTGAGTGCCTGGTAGGGAAGATTGACTACTGTATAGGTTAAATTAAAGATAATACCAATAAAAATATAATATAAAAATAGCCATAATTGGTTATTAGTCGGGATTAACCACAGTAAAAAATAGCTAATTCCGAAGGGAATCGACCCCAATAACATCCATGGTAAGCGACGACCCCAGATAGTACGAGTTCGATCGCTCCACATGCCAATGATCGGATCGTTAATAGCGTCGAAAATTCTCACCACCATCAGCACACTACCAGCTAATCCTGCCGATAATCCTGCCACATCAGTGAGGAAAAATAGCAGGTAAAATACCGAGATATTGGCAGTGATAGCCGGTCCCAAATCCCCCGCACCATAGGCGATTTTTGTGGTTAAATTGAGTCTTTCAGAAGTCAAATGAGCCATAAAAGCAATTACAGAGATTAAAATAAGCTTAACCGTTCTGGGAGCAGTTGAGGAACTTTAATTTTTTTTGTCTCTAGTAATTCCTGAAAATATCTAGCGTTAAAAGGGAAGATTCCCCGATGACACAAGGGACAAAGAAATAGCTTGATCTTTGGCATCCAGGAAAATTCTGACTATTTCCCCGTCCTTCACTTTTTATCTATCGCCCTGGCAGCATCATCAGCTAAACTGACTAATATCAGTTATTTTAGCTATCAGCATCGGTAGGTGGGTGGAATTAAATATAAGATGAACGTAGGTTGGGTTGAAGCATGAAACCCAACTCCCGCATGGGTTACGCTACCGCTAACCCATCCTACAAATAATTGTGCCTCCCTACTTACAAGCGAGAAGATCGCCCAGATTGTTCTTTTTCGGACTGTTAGCGGTTAGGAGCTATTACTGGGGAGACGATCGAAATAGATCAAGAAAGTGTGATAGTACAGATAAGAGATCGGGGAAAATTTTTTCGCCAAACCTAAAACTTTTTGACGCTGACGTTCTATGATGCCTCATATCTTCCTATTTTTAGAGATTTTTTCCCAAGAAGGCGGTATTCAATCCTATATCAAGGATGTCCTGCAAGCTTATCTCACTTTGCCCGATTGCGAGGCGGCCGAGGTTTTTTTACTGCGGGATGCCCCTGATTGTCCTAATCCTTTCAAAAATCAAGGTATTACCTTTCATTACCTGAAAAATAACTCAGCAACTCTCGGACGCATTCAATTAGCCCTTAAGTTTCTAGTTTCTCTCCTCCGGAAACGTCCCCAACGGGTTTTTTGTGGTCATATAAATTTAGCTCCTCTCACCCGTCTTTACTGTCAAGCTTTAGGCATACCCTACACCGTCCTCACCTACGGCAATGAAGTCTGGGAACCTTTACCAAATTCCCAAAAACAAGCCCTGCAAGCGGCCGCATCGATCTGGACAATTAGCCGTTACACTCGCGATCTTATGTGTAAGGCTAACGCTATCGATCCCAAAAAAGTAGCAATTCTCCCCTGTGTGGTGGATGAGGAAAAGTTTAATTTAGGTGAAAAGTCCTTGACATTAATCAAAAAATATGATATGGAAAATGCCAAAGTTTTATTAACAGTGGCCCGGTTGTGGTCGGGGGATATCCATAAAGGGGTAGATGTTACCATTCGGGCCCTGCCGACAATTCTAGAGACTTATCCCGAAGTAAAATATCTAGTCATTGGACGTGGGGACGATCGCCCCAGGTTAGAAGCTTTAACCAAGCAGTTAGGAGTGGATAAACAGGTAATTTTCGCGGGTTTTGTCCCGACGGAGGAATTAGCCGACCATTATCGTTTAGCCGATGCTTACGTTATGCCCTCCCGGGAAGGATTCGGGATTGTTTACCTAGAGGCCATGGCCTGTGGTATTCCCGTGATTTCTGGAGATGAGGACGGTTCAGCAGAACCGCTGCAGGATGGTTTGGTGGGGTGGCGCGTTCCCTATCGAGATGCCGAAAAGGTGGCTCAAGCTTGTTTAGAAATTTTGCCAGGTCAGGATCAACGTTGTCACCCGCAATGGTTGCGTCAACAAACTGTAACTAAATTCGGCAAAAAGACTTTACAGGCAAAATTACGGCAGTTAATCTAATTATAACTTCATTGGGCATCGTCTCCTCAATACCGGCCACTGACTAGCCAAAACCACAACTTTGTCACTCATTATTAAGATAACTGCTATACTCCTCTATGGCTTCCCCAAAAGATTTTATTAGTCCGGTCAATTCTGGTCAAAAGTTGGTCTATCCTTTTCGCAACTATCTTAACTATCTTCACGACAAATACTCTGATTTACAGACGGGTAAGATCGCCGATTATATTCCGGAATTAGCCCTAGCAGCTCCACAATGGTTTGGTATTTCGGTAATTACCACTGACGGTCAGATTTTTGAGGTGGGAGACTGTCGGCAAACCTTTACAGTACAATCGATTTCTAAAGCTTTTGTCTTTGGATTAGCTCTAGAAGATCACGGAAGGGAATACGTTAACAGTAAAGTCGGTGTTGAACCCACGGGGGAAGCTTTTAACTCGATTATTCTCGATGAAAAAACCAATCGTCCCTATAATCCTATGGTTAATGCTGGTGCGATCGCTACTACGGATTTAATCACCGGACAGAATGCCACGGAAAGGCTAAAACGTATTTTGGAAATGTTTAAACGCTATACGGGTAGGGATCACGAGATTAATGTCCCCGTTTTTCTCTCGGAAAAATCCACCGGCAATCGTAATCGGGCCATGGCCTATCTGATGCTAAATTTTGGCATGGTTAGCGATAAAATTGAAGAAACCCTCGACCTTTACTGTCAACAATGCGCCATCCTCGTCCATGCTCACGATTTAGCCCTGATGGCCGCTACCTTGGCTAATGGGGGTGTCAACCCAATCACAGGAATACGGGCGATCGATGAACACTACGTTCAAGATGTGATCAGTGTTATGCTTACCTGTGGAATGTACGACGCTTCGGGAGAATGGGCCTATCGAGTAGGATTACCAGCAAAAAGCGGTGTCGGGGGCGGAATTACGGCAGTAGTCCCCCATCAGTTGGGAATTGGCACTTTTTCGCCCCTTTTAGATGAAAAAGGCAACAGCATCAGAGGAGTGAAAATTTGTCAAGATATTTCAGAGGATTTTGGTTTACATTTATTCAATGTGGCCAAACCAGAACGAGATTTAAAAACATGGCTTGAAGGCAATAGTTGATACCACCCCCTACTTCCCTCTCCCCACTCTGCCATAGCTTTTAAACAGGATTTAGTCTGATAAGTAGGGAGGTACAATTATTTGTAGGATGGGTTAGCGGTAGCGTAACATAATCGGGCGTTGGGTTTCATGCTTCAACCCAACCTACGTTCTTCTTACCCCACAGTTAACTTTACTTTTGTCCTGAAAATCGATAAAACCCCACACCCCACCTGCCCCCAGGAAAAACTTTTTGCCGCAAACCCTACTTAACTGTCCCCAGCAAGAGCGCCTACCGGCCATAGAAAATTAATTTGGCCAGAGGTCTGTGGAAAAAATTTCGTAAACCTCTTGACAAAAGCAGCGGATTGTGTGTAATATCTGAACTTCCCCCATACATATATACCATAATAGCCGAAAACCCTTATCCATCAATGGATGCACCCCCTTAACTTTCCTTAATGTACCCATGTAATTTGTAACATTTCTTAATGGACAAAAATTCTCTCCATTTGCTAGAATGATAGCCATGTATATAGAAAAAGTTCCTAACCGTAATTCTCCCCCCGCTGTTCTTCTTCGGGAGTCCTACCGAGAAGGAGATCAAGTCAAAAAAAGAACCCTGGCCAATCTCTCAAAATTACCCGATGATATTATCGACAATCTGAAACTGGCTCTTAA
>NZ_SFBV01000043.1:0-3984 GCF_007095585.1 Microcystis sp. M_OC_Ca_00000000_C217Col | reverse complement strand
GGACTCTGTGTAAGACAGTACATGGTTTTTTAACTGTGGTATGCGACGGTGGTGGAAGCAGAAACTTAAATCGTGAGGTTTAGGAATCGCCGCACTTTTAGGGCGGCGAGGATGTCAAAATAAGAATAAGTAATGTAAATTTTCTTAGAATCAGCCCCCATGCGTGTAATTCTCATGACCGGTAAAGGAGGCGTGGGTAAAACCTCCGTCGCCGCCGCTACAGGACTCCGCTGCGCCGAACTTGGCTATAAAACCCTAGTTCTCAGCACCGATCCCGCTCACTCTCTCGCTGACAGTTTCGATCTCGAATTAGGTCACGATCCTCGTTTGGTACGTCCCCATCTTTGGGGGGCAGAATTAGACGCACTAATGGAACTAGAAGGCAACTGGGGCGCAGTAAAACGTTACATTACTCAGGTATTGCAAGCTAGGGGTTTAGATGGAGTGCAAGCGGAAGAATTAGCGATTTTACCCGGAATGGATGAGATTTTCGGCTTAGTTCGCATGAAACGCCACTACGATGAGGGTACTTATGATGTGTTGATTATCGATTCCGCACCGACGGGGACAGCTTTACGATTGCTGAGTTTGCCAGAAGTGGGCGGTTGGTACATGAGAAGATTTTACAAACCTTTACAGGGAATGTCGGTGGCATTGCGACCACTGGTGGAACCTTTATTTCGACCGATCGCCGGTTTTTCCCTACCGGACAAGGAAGTTATGGATGCTCCCTACGAGTTTTATGAGCAGATCGAGGCTTTAGAAAAGGTTTTGACCGATAATACTCAAACCTCGGTACGTTTGGTGACAAACCCCGAAAAAATGGTGATTAAGGAGTCTTTACGCGCCCATGCCTATCTAAGTCTCTATAATGTTTCCACCGATTTGATTATTGCTAATCGGATTATTCCCGACAAAGTAACCGATCCTTTCTTTGCTCGTTGGAAAGAAAATCAACAGGGTTATAAACAGGAAATTTACGATAATTTTCATCCTTTACCAGTTAAGGAAGTTCCTCTCTACTCCGAAGAAATGTGTGGTTTACCCGCTTTGGAAAGACTGAAAGAAACTCTTTTTGCTGGGGAAGATCCGACTAAGGTTTATTACCAAGAAAACACCATTCGGGTAGTTCAAAAGGAAAATAATTACAGTCTGGAATTATATTTACCCGGCATACCCAAGGAACAAATACAGCTAAATAAAACTGGAGACGAGTTAAATATTCGCATCGGTAATCACCGTCGTAATTTAGTCTTACCCCAAGCTTTGGCAGCCCTGAAACCTTCCGGAGCAAAAATGGAAGATGATTACCTGAAAATCTCTTTTAGCAACGTGGTGAAAGTGTAATTTTCCCAGAGTAGGTGGGAAGCTTTTCAGTGATCAGTGATCAGTAATCAGTGAACTGAAAAATAACATCTGATACTAAATCTGGTTATTAAAGACTGATTATTTATTCCCCTTTTTGCATGAGTGCATGAGTAGAAAACGGGTTTCTCCGAGAAACCCGTTTTCTGTGCGTTACTCAACGGATTTAGTATGATAACTGATAGCTGTCTCCCATCAACCCTCTCGACTGGGAAATTAATTTTGCACGACTACTTAGGGTTTGCGGCAAAAAGTAGGGGCGAAGCATTCGGATAGAAAATCTATGATTTCAGCGATAGGTTATTGCCCGAATGCTTTGCCCTTACAGGACTTGAAAATCTTGCAGCTGCTTCGCCAAAAACGCCCCATCACCCCATCACCAGACAATTGACTTTTTCAGCCAACCTTACTGAGAATTTTCCCAGAAAAATCAAGAGAGCCATCTTTTTTCTAACCATGCCAGGACACTTTCAACATCTGCCACTTTTTCTCCTTCAGGTACGGGTGGACGTTGTACCATGACCACAGTTATTCCCAACTCCCTAGCGGCGATAATTTTGGCGTAGGTGGCATCACCGCCGCTGTTTTTACTCACGATCGCCCCAATCTTATATTCTTGTAAAAGAGAGCGCTCTGACTGTAAGGAAAAAGGCCCCCGTTCCAACAATAATTTTCCAATCGGTACGATGGCATCTGCTTCTGGAGGGTCAATCATCCGCATCAAAAACCAGATATTTTTTAGATGTGCATAACTTGCCAGTTCTTGCCGACCAATAGTGAGAAATATCCGCGGTGCTAACCCCGATAAAATACTCGCTGCCGCTTGATTGTTTTCTACTTCCATCCAATTATCTCCAGATACTTTTTCCCAAGCTGGACGACTTAACATTAATCGAGGAATACCACAATCCGAGGCAGCTTGAGCGGCATTAAAAGAAATTTGTGCGGCAAAGGGATGGGTGGCATCAATTAAACAATCAATGCCTTCTTGGCGTAGATAATTGGCTAACCCGGTGGCACCACCAAACCCTCCCCGGCGAGAAGGAGTTGTGAGGGTAATCGGTTCTCTCGTGCGACCGGCAAAGGAAGCGATGGCATCTATCCCCGGAATTGCCGCAATTTTAGCCGCTAATGCCGCCGCTTCCCCCGTTCCCCCTAAAATCAGCACTCTTTTATTTTTAGTCATCCAGCAATTGCCAAAAGGTTAACTAATTTTCCATCTTCCTATCTTGCCTTGCAAAGGAAAGAGATTGTTGGGGTTAGGTCACTCTACTTTTTCCCAAAAACGAGGAATCTGCGCTAAGTTACCAGAAAGTTTATTTTCCCAGCAGATGCTCAGAAGATAGACCATCAATCAAGACCAATTTAACTCTTTTTGTCGTTAGGACTTCCAAAAGTGACCAAAAACCAGCAAATTCTAGCAAAAATCGGGGGGGGGGTAGCCTTGCTCTCCTTCTTTCCTTGGGTTTAGGGCAACAAGCTTATGCTGTCACCCTCGTTGAGAACTTAAGTGAATCAACTGATGGCACAGGAAATATAAACTTTAACTTTTGGAATGGATCAAGCTTTACCACTGGTAGTAGCAGTTACAATCTTCAGTCTGCTACTCTTTTGTTCCAACAATTAACCGCCAGTCCCAACTTGTTTGTTCGTCTCTATAGCAACAGCAGTGGAACCCCCGGCACTTTGATAACCAGTTTTACTAACCCGGCTTCCATTACTACCTCTCTCGCCAATAACACCTTTACCCTGGCTACTCCGTACACATTATCTGAAACACCACTTACTGGTTAGTCAGTGGTGTTTCAGATAATGTCGGGAATTATCGATGGGGTTATACTACATCTTACGCTCAAACAGGACTCCCTGGCTGGACGATTGGTGATGGTTACGTTGAGAGTAACAATCAAGGGGGAGGTTGGACTTCTTTTCCTACTGATGGGCCTTACCAATTTAGCCTTGAGGGGACCGCTACTAACATCCCCGAACCGGGTTCCGTGGTTGCCTTGTTAGGATTGGGAGGATTAGGGTTAGCTTCTAGCCTGAAGAAACGGAAATAGGAACAGTAGGGTGGGGGCGACTCGATTCTCTTGTCTCGTGCCAAGGTTCCACCTGGCAATGGCAAAAGTCAGCGTCTCCCTCCCTTACCTGATAGGTTATAGCATTTTTCTTTATTCGTGGCAGACATCCTACTCCCCTCTCCCACCCCCGACCCCCCCGATGTCGGCGGGGCAGGGGGGTGAGGGCAATTAAGGGACTTGCGCTTTGATAATGTACCTTTTGGGCGAACGTAGTTCGCCCCTACATTGTGGACAAAATCCGTTACTGTAGGGGCGCAAGGCTTGGGCTCTCCGATAGATCAGGTTTGCCGATCACCCTAAGTAGGGGGAGAGCCTTCGAGATGTTAGGGACTTGCGCTTTGATAATGTACCTTTTGGGCGAACGCAGTGCGCCCCTACATTGTGGACAAAATCTGTTACTGTAGGGGCGCAAGGCTTGGGCCCTCCGATAGATCAGGTTTGCCGATCACCCTAAGTAGGGGGAGAGCCTTCGAGATGTTAGGGACTTGCGCTTTGATAATGTACCTTTTGGGCGACGCAGTGCGCCCCTACATTGTGG
>NZ_SFBV01000042.1:0-12869 GCF_007095585.1 Microcystis sp. M_OC_Ca_00000000_C217Col | reverse complement strand
TGATCAGTAAACTGATAACTGATCACTGATAACTGATCACTGATATTCAGCAAACCCTACTTAAACGCCCTCAACAAACATAAATTATGAATTATGAATTGGAAGTGGGAAGTGGGGAAGTGGGGAGCTTTTCAGTGATCAGTAAACTGATAACTGATCACTGATAACTGATATAGGAACCTTTATTTTTGCTTTTGTCACCATTGGTTTAATTCTTTTGGCTATCCAATTACTACTTAAACGCCCTCAACAAACATAAATTATGAATTATGAATTATGAATTATGAATTGGGACTAGGAGGTGGTAATTTTTTCAGTTATCAGTTAACTGATGACTGAACACTGAACACTGAACACTGAACACTGATAACTGATAACTGATAACTGATAACTGATAACTGATTAACGGACATTTTGAGCGATAAAATCTTCGATTAGCTGTTCTAAAGCGGCCGAGGAGGCGCGGGTAATCAGAAAACATCGAAACTCCTGGCCTTGACTGAGATATTGGGAATAGGCCGCCTGTAAAAAAGGTTTATAGCCGGAGTTTTTGCGAATATACACCTCAAAAAAGGCCAAAGATAGGGAATGGGCGTAACTATCGATCAGATATGGTGCTGGCAGGGTAAGATCGGCTATGGATTCGATCGCTTCGTTAATTCCCGCATCTAGTACCGAAAAATCGACGTGAGCTTGACCTTCAATCAGAGCTAAATATTTATTTTCGGTGTTGAGCAGGGGAAAAGAGCGCACCTGTTCAAAAATAGCGGGGGTAGCGGGATCGTAGGTTCCTGCCGCTACAAAAGTGGGAATTTCGATCTTAGCCAGTCCTTTAGCCCCAAAAATACTCCAATTAAACGGATTAACCGCAAAAATCGCTTTGATTCTCGGATCGCGAAAATTGTATTCTTCTCGGGGTAAATCCAAAGCACGACACTGCAGCAAGAGGGAGACATTGAGAAAAGCTAATCTTCTTTGACAGTCCCGTTGTAAATTCTCGAAATCGATCGTCGCTCCACCCACCGCTAAGGCTGTATAACCGCCGAAGGAATGTCCACCAACTCCCACATTATCTAAATCTAATTGCCCCTGAAATTCCCCCGCGTTGCGTCTTTGTAATTCATCGATCACAAAAGATATGTCCAATGGACGATTGACAAATTCGTTGCTATAAAAAACCATCCGCGATAAACCGGCGAGTAGATTCTGTACCTGTAGGGTATCGCTGCCGGGGTGTTGGGGTATGGCGACGAGATAACCGTAACTAGCCCAATGTTCCGCTTGTCGGACAAAATCTTCAGGACGGGAAGCTAAACCGTGGGAAAAGACGATAACGGGGGTTTTCTGGGTTAATTGCCCCTTGGGTTTGACAATAATTAGATAAAGTTCCCTCTGACGACGGCTATCGGTTAAATCCAGCCGCATCTGTTCCACTTGTTGCGGTCCCGGTTGTCGGGGGTCGGTCATAGCGGTAAAATTAATTTCACCGGCCTTTTTAGCTTCTTCTAAGGATAATTGCGCCACCTTTTCTGTGAATACTGTGGTGGCTTTCAGGACGACATCGATCGCCCGAGCTAATCTTTGCACTTTTGTCACATCAATCTGCATATTAGTGGGCAGATTACGCAGCAGGCTAAGAATAGTTACCCCTTCCGGTTCAAAAGCTGATTTAATTAGGGCAGAACGCAGGGCAAATTTACCATTAATACCCCCTTGAATGGTGATCAGTTCCCCTAAGAGGTTGAGGATATCTTCCCCCATTGTGGAGTTAAAAAAGCGCGAGATCAGGACGGGATTAATTTCTTTACTTGTGGTTAAAGCTTGGCGAAATTCTTTTTGTTGTTCCGCAGTTGTATTACCTAAATATTGTCTTAGATTAGCGTCAATTCTGCCAGTTTTGGCAAACTTTTCTAGGGAACTAATTTCTAGGGTACGACTAAAGGGCGCTAAGATAAAAGTGATTCTCTCGGCCGAGAGGACAGGAAAGCTAGTCAGTATCGTTCCTAAGCAACCCAGAGCGATCAAGCGGCCAATTTTGGCTAATTGCAACAAGTTTTTCTGCTCCTTTTCTTCCTGCGTTCCTATTCCCTCTGGATTATAACAGTAACTTCGCAGTTTTTAACGTTTTTTTTGCTTGACTATCAACAAAAATTATCAATTTACCTCGATCGATAATCTTGACCTAGAACGTAGGTTGGGTTGAAGCATGAAACCCAACGCCCGATTATGTTACGCTACCGCTAACCCATCCTACAAATAATTGTGCCTACCTACTTATCAATTTACCTCGATCGATAATCTTGACCTAGAATAATAGGTAACAAGTCTCGAAAATTTCCATCTTGCCGATTTCAAGCTACTGATCGCTCATGATTTCAGGGTAAAAATGCCAAAGTTGCCACTACTTTCACCCCAAATTCTTCCTCAAAAACAGGTTTTTTATAGTCTAAACTCCATAATTCTAAAGCACAATCATCTTCAGCATTATTGGGAAAAAGATGCAGATGTAGGGTTCTATATTCGGGATCATACTTACATTCAATCTTTTTAATCGCTCCTATTTGTCGTCGATCTAAAGCCACGGCCAAGCGCAGTATAGCACTTAGATGTCTGACCATATACTGATAGTATTCCGTTAATTTCATAAAATCATCGTGTCTTTTCTTCGGTTTACTTTTGCGGTGATAACGAGCGATATTAGCGATAACTTCTAACTCTATTTCCGTATAGCCCAACAGTTCACCATTGCGAATTAAATAATAGGAATGTTTATGATGGGCAGCATGACTAACATATAAACCACTATTATGTAAAATTGCCGCCGCCCATAATAAATCTTTAGCCTCCTGATTCCAAGAATGTAATTGTGCTTGGGTTTGCTCGAACAAAGACAGGGAAAATGTCGCTATTCTCTCGGCCGATTCTAAATTAACTTGATACTTTTTCGCTATTTTCAAGACACTGCGCTGACGGATTTCACTCTGATAAAGTAACCGATTATCAATTAAACCGTGCGTCAGCATCCAATCGACGATTACCCCTTCTCGCAGGGCCCTTTCACAGAGAACTAACTTATCAACATCTAACATGGTCATCGCTTCCAAAAGCACGATCGAACCGGCTAGAATTATCTCAGCCCGTTTATCGGACATCCCCAGAATTGCCAGTCTTTGGTGATAGTCCAAAGTGGCGAAACGTTTGACTAATTCTTTGACATCTTTGCGGGTTAATTGATAGCCATTTAAAGGATTGGGAATTTCCCCTAATTTCTCCAAAGCATGGATAGTCATCAAAGTTTCGATCGTCCCAGAAGTTCCCACTAAACGCGGCACTTCTCCCAGCTGTAAATGATGTTTAATTTCCTCTACTGCCCGCTCCAACATTCCGCGGGTGTATGCCCTTAAATAGGCTAATTCTGTGGTACTAATGGGATCGGTGGTGATCAAATCTTGCGTCAAACGCACCGCGCCGATTTTGGTACTACTAAGAAAGCGAATTTCTTGACTATCGGCTAAGATTAATTCTGTGGAACCGCCACCAATATCGATAATAATATGGGCTTGGTTTTGGAAATCCATCCCCGAGACGACACCGAGATAAATCCGGCGCGCTTCCTCCTGTCCAGAGATGAGATTTACAGAAATACCGACTTCTTTCTCGATTAAAGCCAAAAATTCGTCACCATTGGCCGCTTCCCGGGTGGCGCTGGTGGCAACAGCGATAATCTGATCCGCATGGAGACTAATAGCCAGATCGTGACAGCGTTTTAAAGCGGCGATCGCTCTTTCCATGGCCGCTAGGGTTAATTTACCGGTTTTCCTATCTCGATCGCCCAGACGGACTGTATCCTTTTCTCTGGCAATAATCGTAAAAGCGGGTAAAGACGGTTCAATTTTCACCACTACCATGTGAACCGAATTCGTACCAATATCAATCGCCGCTAGGATTTGGACATCGGGGACTTTTGCCTGGGGCGCTAGTCCCCAATTGGGTGTAACTTGATTAGAAATATTCACCATCGCTTATCAGTGATCAGTTACCAGTCGGGGGATAGGTGTTAAGGCTGGTCTTATTATCCCTCTAATTGTCCGCCTCGGCGCAGCAATTTTAGCTTTGTATAGCAGTTGTCCTATTCGTCAATATACAATTTTCGCTGCTCCAGGGCCAATTGCCGGAATTCCCCTTCCCCAAATTCTCCCTCCCTGGGACGGCGCTCTCCCTCGGACTCGACTAAATAGATATAATCACAATCAACCCCTTCTAAATTGGTATTTTCGGCGATTTTCCAAGCTTCGATACAAGCGCCCGTCAGGGTGGCCCCCTGTAAATTGGCTCTCATCACGTTACTATGGGCTAAATTTGCCCCTTCTAGATTAGCGTAGGCTAAATTTGCCTCGCTCAAATTTGCCCTAGTCAGGTTGGCATTTTTGAAGTTAAACCCGTAAAGATTTAGTCCGCGAAAATTATAGCCAATATAAGCTTTATTTTCCCCTTGACCAGTAACCAGAAGATTTCTCATCGCCACTTCGGCTAAAATTGTCTTTTCCCAGCGCGCTCGCTCGATGCCCGATACCAGATAAAATCGAGTTCTAGTTAAATCTTTTGCCCTTAAATCAGTGGCTTTTAACTGCGCTCCCGTGAAATCCGCTTCTTTAAGATTTGCTCCGCAAAAATTTGTACCTTGACTGGCTAAAAAAGCAATTGCTATCGATTTCGTGATTGTTTCTCTCGATTCTTCTAGGGACAACCAGGCCAGATAAGCGGTGAATAAATTACCACAAAACCCAACAATCAAAGCTATAGAAAAAGTTACATTCATCACGGCTATTCCAGCTAATGCTCCTTGAAAAGCCAAGATAATTACTGTCAATAAAGTTAAAATTAAGCTGATGCAAATTGCTAGGATAAAACTTGTTGATTGACCAGAAATCAAGGATAAAACTAAGGGTAATCCCCCAACTCGCTGACGATAAAATCTTCCGTAAATTAGGGATAAAATCGTGATTATCACCGCAGCAATGATTTTAAATTGGCTTACATCTGTCACCAGCATTAAAGCTAGATAATAACCAGCTAATCCCCACACAAAGCCGCAGATAGCCGCTATTAACCAAGAAATTAAAATTAATTGTAGCCGACCGCGCTTTAGTAATCCTGCCCTAGCCTCGGTAAATTTAGTTCTCTCTAAAATAGCCCCTTGAAAATTAGTACCACGCAGATCTGCTTTACTAAAATTAGCCCCCGATAAATTCTGTCCCTGAAAACACTGTCCTTTTAATTTTACTCCTGTAAAATTGCGTTTCCCTTTGGCATATAAATCCAGTACCTCACTTGCTTTCATAGAAATTACGGAGGTCTGTTTTTTGCTTGATTGATTAATGTAATTCATAACACCTAAGTAAGTGGTTATAATTAAATTGAAGATTTATCCCCCCTTTATCCCCCCCCTTAATTCCTAGGGTTAATTCATGGTAGGGTTAATTCATGGTAGGGTTAATTCATGAATCAACCCTACCCTTCTATCCCTTATAGGTATCTTTCTTAACAATTTTTTCATTAAGCACTCCAACTCTTATCCTGACTTGATTTCAGTTTTTTCTTTGTCAGTAAGGGTGTCAACAAAGAATATTACAAATTGTTAACCGAGTCTTGAAAGCGTTGTGCTACAAAGGTTTGAAATGTTAAGAAAGATGTGACTAATGGACAGCCTTGATAAGGGGGGGTGTCTGATAATTTTTAACGCCTACCTACTTATTATCTTTTTAAAATTGGCTTTGGTTATTTGTTGGCAATTTATACTAAATCGGTTTTGAATAGTGCGATGAACTCCCAAGTTATGGATTGTTTCTCCCCGCTCCTCCGCCATCCTATCCCTTGTAAACAGGATTTAGTATAATACAGATTTAACTTGACAGACCCCTGGGGATGAGGGACTTTTTTTAGGGGTAATCCACGGCAAAAACAGCCCCTAAAACTGATTATTGACCCGGACTTGGTGCTTCTATCGGGGACTCTGGGGAAAGGGGAGTCGATTCAACTATTGGTGGTGGGGCCGGAGGTTGGAGAATATTGCGCCAGCCTCGTATTTGGGAGCGAGCCGAACTGTAAGCGGTACTTTCCGGGGATACGGATTCAGCAAGGCGAATAGCTTCCAGATAACTGCCATTATTAGCTTGGTCCGTGGCTAAAGACAAAAGCTGATAACTCCAACGTTCCAGCAATTCAGTCCGTTGCACACCCGCATCGGTTTTAGTGGAAATATTGGTAACTAAAGCAATCGCTCGGGTTAAACCTTCTGCGGTTCCCATCGCCGCTAATTGATTAGCCTGTTGGAGATTTTGACGGGCCCGCAACTCTCGGCGCCAACGACGGATATTTTGGGATGCTTCCGCGGAAAGAGTGCGACCAGGGGGAATTTGATTGGCAGTGTCGATCGCTGTGCTATAGTCTTTGAGATTGGCCAAAGCTTGAGCCTGATCTAAAATGGGTTGATCCTCCATGCGTTCAATCCGTACTTGCCAGTCGTCAATTTCCCGTTGGGCATCTCGGTATAAGGCCCGATTTTTACCAATAGCCTGCGCCTGAATAATAGCGTTACTGAGGGAATTAATATCGCCGGGGATAGCGATTTCCCGCGCCCGTTCTAAAATCGGCCGGTCTTCTATGACTTGTATTTGACGATTCCAAGAGCCAATTTCCTGCTGTGCTTGCGACCAGAGGGGATTATTACGGGGAACCTCGCCCGCTTTTGCGATAGCGGCGCTATACTGCCCGATTGTACCTGCTTGTGCTAAATCTCTAGCCTCGGACAGTATTTTTACATCCTGTACCTGTAACTGCCAGCGTTCCCTCATAGCTAGGGCCGTTTGATAGAGAGGTCGAGAAGCGTCGATTTGTTCTAGTCCCAGTATGCCAGCTTCTAATCCGTCCACCGTGCCAGCTTCCGCATCTAAGGCCGCTTCGGACAAGACAGACCAATCGGTGACATCTTCTTTAATTTTGAGGTCTTTGGGGGTTTGGTTAGCCAAATCCCGGAGAGCTTGCCATTGCTTCCGCTCAATTAATCTTTCGGCGTATTCTTTTAGTTTATCCTCGGTTTTCCCGATTAATTTTTGGGCCTCCTGATAGGCATAACTGCTGGCTTGAATTTTTCTAGCTTCTTCGATGACTTTCAACCAATTGTCGAGACCGCCCCGGGCAAAGAGATTAAAGGCATTATCTAATTTACTGCTATCTTCCCGGGCGACGGTAATTTTAGCGAGCGCTTCATTATATTTAACCGTTGCCCAATATTCGTTATTTAAGTTCAATAAATCCACTGCTAGGCGGAAAGATTGATTCCAGTTGGAAGCGCGGAGATTTTCCTCTAGTTTGCTTAAGATATCGTTGCCTTGCGTCCAAGTTCCTTGCCACTTAGCGATTCTTTCTTCAATAATTGCCGCTACTGCCATATTATTGGGGATTTGACGAGCTTTAGTGATCGCTTGCTCTAAATTTCCCGCTTGATAGTCTTTTTCAGCCAAATTCAGTATATCTCGCGCCCACTCTTCCACCTGTTGATTAACTTGCGATCGCAAGTGATGGTCCTCGGGTAAAGCTTCCACCAGGGCAATTGCTGCGAGTAATCCTTCCACGGTGCGACTATCGGCGGAAAGTTGAGCGCAGTAGAGACGCAGGGAGGCAGAAGCAATAGGCCAGAAGATTTTGGGGCAATTGGGCGACTTCTGCATATTTAATAACTGCCAAGTGGCGAGAAAGCCAACACCGCCAAAGACGACCACAAATAAAGCCGCCCAAACTTTCCAAGTGAAACGATGCTGGTATCGGGACCAAAAGAGAAAAAGAAAAGACTTAGTTTTCTCTGGCCAACGAGTCAGGGAGTCAATCGATTCTCGTTTGACTAGATTTTTGGTTAATTCTTTTCCTTTAAACATTCACGACTCCCTGACAGATATTTTAGATAGATTTTACCCTAAGGGCGCTCATTGCCCGACTTCTCAGCAAGATTCAGCTTGTAGAGACTCGACTAATTGGATTAATTGCGTCTCGTTGGCACTATACACTTCCTGGCAAAACTCACAGATGGCTTCCGCTTGTTTATCCTTTTCGATAATGTCTTTTAATTCATCGACCCCAAGGAATTTTAAAGCTCCTAGGGCCCGTTCAAAAGAACAATCACAATCAAAACGCAGCATCTGCACAGCTGGAAAAATTTCTAGACCCATATCTCCGAGAAGTTCCTGAAAAATATCTTCTAGACCCTTTCCTGCCCGTAAAAGAGGCGTAAATCCCGTTAATTTTCGCAATCTCGACTCTAAACGAGCCACTAAGACCTCATCCCTGGCGGCCTCTTTCGAGAGAACTTGTAATAAAATTCCCCCGGCAGCCGTTACTCCTGTGGTCGTACCGACAAAAACCCCCACTTGCAAAGCGGAGGGAATTTGTTCCGATTGGTCCAGGTAGTAGGCGATATCTTCCCCCACTTCCCCAGAAACTATCTCGACGATGCTTTCCTGAAGTTCATTTCTCTCCTCACCTTTTTCTTCCCGCAAGACTCGCACATAACCTTTGTTACCCACGGCGCGACCCACATCTAATTTACCCTGAGCATTGGGGAGTAATTCCACCTGGGGACAGTCCACATAACCCCGCACCGTGCCATCGAGTCCAGCATCAACTAAAACACCGCCTAGGGGACCGTCGCCTTTAATGCGAATATTGACCCTAGAACCGGGTTTTTTTAAACTGGAAGCCAAGAGTAAAGCCGATGCCATCGTGCGACCGAGAGCGGCAGTGGCTACGTTAGATAATTTATGTCTTTGGCGAGCTTCTTCGGTTAAACGAGTGGTAATCACTCCTACTACTCTAATTCCGCCATCGGCGGCCGTGGCGCGGATTAATTTATCTGCCATACTACTTACTGTTATCCTTGGAAAACGCTGTCCCGATTTTTAGTTATTCTTTAACTAACTTAACAAAAATTATCAGACAACAATATGTTCGGCAATTTTCAACAAAGTCAGCTGCGTATCGAAATCTCGGCCAGTGAACAGGCTATCCGGGATAGTTTGCTCAAAACTGCTCATCTCCGTCAATGGCTGTGGCCGCAAATGCTCTCGCCCAATCTACCCGATAAATTAGAGGAAGGTTTGACTTTTACCTCTTGGTTAGGTTTAATTCCCGTACAACATCAGGTTTTATTAGCCAATGACCAGTGTTTACGCTTGCTTTTGAGTCAAGGTATCGATGGCTATCACGAATGGTATTGGGGTGATGGTTGGTTACAATCGCGGTTAGAAGGCATTTCCCTCCTTCCCCTCAATCTCGGTCAGACTCTCAGTTTATTAAAATTACGACTATTTCTGAGCAATCAAAAGTAAATCGCACTTTAAAAACCCAATTATGGATTGTCTCTCCCCGCTGCTCACTCTCCTACACCGGGAGATTGGCCGCACCATGCAGGTCCGGGACTATTGACAGGCTAAGAACGGGGGTCTTCACCGGACATTTGAGATAAAATCGATCTAGTTAAAAATTTAATTCCGAAACTATGTTCGACGCACTGGCCGACCGCTTAGAAGACGCATGGAAAAAATTACGAGGTCAAGATAAAATCTCCTCGGCCAATATACAAGAAACCCTCAAAGAAGTCCGGCGGGCTTTATTAGAAGCAGATGTTAACCTACAGGTAGTCAAGGGATTTATTGCTGAGGTCGAGAAACAAGCCCTCGGCGCTGAAGTTATTTCCGGAGTCAATCCTGGCCAGCAATTTATCAAAATTGTCTATGATGAATTAGTTAAAATTATGGGGGAAAGTAACGTTCCCCTAGCTCAGGCCGATAAACCCCCCACCGTAATTTTAATGGCCGGGTTGCAAGGGACAGGAAAAACCACCGCCACCGCCAAATTAGCCCTATATCTCCGCAAACAGTCCAAAAGCTGCCTGATGGTGGCTACCGATGTTTACCGTCCGGCGGCCATTGACCAATTAATCACCCTCGGTAAACAGATAAATGTTCCCGTCTTCGAGATGGGTTCTCAGGCTAATCCCGTCGATATCGCCCGTCAAGGTGTGGAAAAAGCCAAAGAATTAGGCGTAGATACCGTTATCATCGACACCGCCGGTCGTTTGCAGATAGATACCCAGATGATGGGCCAACTAGCACAAATCAAGAAAATTGTCAACCCCGACGACACTTTATTAGTGGTGGATGCGATGACCGGTCAGGAAGCGGCCAGTCTTACCAACACTTTTCACCAACAAATCGGCATCACGGGGGCAATTCTCACCAAACTCGATGGCGATACTCGCGGCGGGGCAGCCCTATCAGTGCGGCAAATATCGGGACAACCGATTAAATTTGTTGGGGTTGGGGAAAAAGTAGAAGCTTTAGAGCCATTTTATCCCGATCGCCTCGCCAGTCGCATCCTCAATATGGGTGATGTCCTGACGCTAGTGGAAAAAGCTCAGGAACAGTTAGACCTAGAAGACGCGGCCAAAATGCAGGCCAAGATTTTAGAGGCTAAGTTTGATTTTAATGACTTCCTCAAACAGATGCGGCTGTTAAAAAATATGGGTTCCCTGGGGGGAGTCCTCAAGTTAATCCCCGGTCTGGGCAAACTGAGCGGGACAGACATCGAAAAGGGCGAAAAAGAGTTAAAACGCACGGAAGCGATGATTAATTCCATGACCACGGAGGAACGCGCTAACCCCGATTTATTGGCTAAGTCTCCTAATCGTCGTCGTCGCATTGCCAAAGGTTCGGGACATCCGGAAACAGAAGTTAGCAAACTAATTGCTAATTTCACCAGAATGCGAACGATGATGCAACAGATGGGACGGGGACAAATGCCCGCTATGCCGGGGATGCCTGGGATGGGTGGCGGAATGTTTGGGGGGGGCAATCAACCGGGGTTCCGCGGTCAAGGTGGCAGCCCGAAAAAACCGAAGAAAATCAAGAAAAAGAAAGGTTTTGGCGATTTATAGAGGCTAAAAATGTTGAAAGCCAGAGCTTAAACTGAGGTTTCTACCGTCGGCTAATTTTATCTCTTTCCCCGGGACAATTTGACCGATTATCGCCCCCTCTTCCCCCACTTGCTCCAGCAATTCTCTGGCACTGTCCGGGGGCAAACACAAAACTAACTCAAAGTCTTCACCGCCGTATAAAGCCCATTCTAGAGCTTTTTCGGCTCCTACATATTCTTTCAGGGTTGGATGCAGGGGAATACTCTCGATTTCGGCACCAACCCCACTACAGCGACAAATTTGCATGATGGCATCTGCTAACCCGTCACTGCTATCCATGCCCGCGATGGGAAATTGCTTGACAATTTTTTGTAAATGTGGTATGCAATCGAGTCTCGGTCGCGGGCGTTGATGAGCTTGGATTAATCGCTTTTTTTGGGCGGAATTTAAATTCCTCCCGGTTTCAGGGTGCAAGAGTAACTCTAATCCAGCCCGCGATAAACCGTGATAACCTGTAATAACGATACTATCGCCCACTTTTGCGTTAAAACGTCTAATTTCTTCATTTTTTGCCACTTGTCCCAGAGCAGTGATGCTGATGTTAATCTCCGTAGCCCGACAGACATCGCCACCAACGATCGCCGTCTGATATACTTGCAGACAAGAGCTAAGACCCCGATAGAGTCCTTCTAGCCAATCGATGGCTAGATCGGGAGTTAAAGCCAATCCTACCGTAATTCCCAGGGGTTCTGCCCCCATAGCCGCTAAATCGGATAAATTAGCCGCCGCCGCTCGCCAGCCCACATCTTCCGGAGAGGTAGTAAGATCGCTAAAGTGGACGTTATTGACTAAAACATCAGTGGTGACAACGAGAGAGTAACCGTCTTTGAGGGATAAAATCGCCCCATCATCACCGATAATCTCCGCAGGACAATATTTTTGCAGAATCGGTAGCAATCCCTGTTCACCTAAGTCTTTAACGGTTAAATTCATGATGTTTGAGAATTGAACGATGCAGCTTCTAAAAAGTCTTTAGTTAAGAGGATTGGCGCTGATTTTTTCGTAGGCGCGATCGATAATTCCCCGACCGCGCAAAAAGCCGGTATTAGCTCCAGGACAAAGATAGGAGAGGGTTTCCGGACTAAAACGGTCTAAAATGGCCTTTTGCGATCGCAATTGCCGCGGCCAGTGGAAAGTTTTCGCGGTCTGTAGAGGTTGCGGTTGACCCTTGGTGTCGGGGAGAAGATGACGACCGGTAAATAAAACCCCCCCGTGACGGTTCCAGTAGAGACAGGAGGAACCGGGAGAATGGCCTGGAGTCCAAAAACCGCTACAAGTGGGAGATAACTGGATTTGCTGCTGAAAAACGGTAATTTGACGGTGAGGAAGCAGATAGGCTTCCTGTTCCTGTAGAATAATCTCACAATCAAGCCAACTTTGCAGAGAATCGCTCTGTTTACCCTGACCCCCGCGATGGGTAAAAAATAAGTAACGGACTCCCTTTTCTCGGAGAAAATCCCGCTCGCTCTCGTCACAGCCAGGACAATCCACCAGAATATTGCCAGTATTTTCTACAATAAGATAAGAGGTTCCCCCTAGGGTTTCCCGATTAGGCGAGAAAGCGTATAAACCTTCTAGAATTAATCGAGGGGGTTTTGTGGTTTTGCTAACCTCTAAAGGAGACGATTCGGTTTCCGATCGCATGGTTTGCCTATCCAAATCACAATCAATGCGGTTTATAACTTAGCACGATCGGTCACTAACCCAGCCATAAAAGGGACGGAGCTTGCCTAAACCAATTTAGGCGCCGCAAGTAGAGACTACCGCATCGAGACACAATCTGGCACAGACCTCCGAATACTTCCCTAGTTCGGATTCCCTCTAAGCTTTATTGGTAAAGCGT
>NZ_SFBV01000041.1:0-3496 GCF_007095585.1 Microcystis sp. M_OC_Ca_00000000_C217Col | reverse complement strand
ATACTCTATATACTCACTTCTCTGCGATGCAGTCGCACTCGCGGGAGCGCATTTTGTAGCTTGCTTAAAGCTTTGTTTCTGTCTGTATCACTTGTTACTTTTTAAAATGAGAATTGCTGCGACAACCCCGCTACAGCAAAGAAGAATTCGCTCGACGTGGTAATGAGATTTATGAATCTCAGGTACGTTCTCAAGTGGAGGAGGGAAATCAGGGGAGAATTGTGGCGATCGACATCGAAACTGGAGCGTTTGAGCTTGCCGACGATACGATTACTGCTACCGATCATCTCTATGAGCGTGTCCCTGATGCTCAACCTTGGCTGATTCGTATTGGACATAGATCCGTCTTCCGTTTTGGCAGTCGCAGCCAGAGAAAGCCCGTATGATGTGTGGGGATGGGTCTTTTGTATGGCTTTAAACTTCAGATTGAGGCAGTGGAAGGTGGGCGCGTGGTTCTTCTGGTTTCTGTGTGGAAACGAGGTCTATACTGATAGTTTCTTCCGCCAAATAGCGATTAAAGTTTTGCCGGATAAGCATTTCACCTTACATAAGCAAAAATTATCACACAAAGTCGAGAAGAGCCGGCGCGTTACAATTGAAGCGCTATGACTCAGCCAAAGTTATCGGTGAAGACGGTCTAACTTTACCGTTATACTGAATCGGTTTTTCATAGCATGATTAACCCCCAATCCAACTTGAAAAACCCGCTCCCTTCTCCCCGCCCTCCTATACCTTTTAGATAGGTTATTGTCCGAATGCTTCGCCCCTACAGGACGCGGGCCGATGAAGACGCAAGGTTTTGAACGACGATTCTCTCAAAATCTTGCACCTGTGGGAGCGAGAAAAGCCCCAAAACCCCTACTTTGCCTACATTTCAAATTTATTCAGCAAACCCTATCTAAATTACTGGTTAAGACTGTCTATGAGCAGGGAGCAGGGAGAAAAAACCTGACTACTGACTCCCGATCGCCGACAAAACCTATCCCAAAACGATCGAATCGCGCAGGGATTGAATTTCCTCGGTTTGTAAACGCGCTCCAAAAGTAGAAACCACCCGGGCAGCCGCTAGAGAAGCGAGATTTCCCGCTCCTTTGTAACCCATACCGTGGGTAATACCGTAGAGAAACGCACCTGCGTACATATCCCCCGCACCGACGGTATCGATCGCCTGTACGGGATGGGGGTCAATTTCCAAGAGATTTTCGCCATCATAGATCAAAGAACCACTAGCACCCCGGGTGATAGCGAATCCTTTGGCAATGGTTTTAAAATAGGCGATCGCTGACTCGATTTCGTCGCTGCTGGAAATAGTCAAAGCTTCCGACTCATTAGCGAAAACGAAATCTAATCCCGTTCCAATCATTTCCAGTAATCCCTCCCGGAAGAAGATCGCCATATTGGGATCCGACAGGGATAAAGCGGTTTTGACTCCAGCAGCCTGAGCAATTTCTCGCCCTTTAATAGCGGCAGCTTTGGCAGTGGGAGAGGTGACGAGATAACCTTCGAGATAGAGATAATCGG
Source organism: Microcystis sp. M_OC_Ca_00000000_C217Col (assembly GCF_007095585.1). Taxonomy (NCBI): domain Bacteria; kingdom Bacillati; phylum Cyanobacteriota; class Cyanophyceae; order Chroococcales; family Microcystaceae; genus Microcystis; species Microcystis sp. M_OC_Ca_00000000_C217Col. The sequence continues at coordinate 1,975 of NZ_SFBV01000041.1, read as the reverse complement.
CATTAGCGATCGCTGAAGGGACTAATTCCCGTTCGGAAATTTCCCCGGTGATGCCGAGAAAAGTATTCATGGTGCGATCGGCATCGGGAGTGACGAAAACTAGACATTTTCCCGTGATTCCCACCTCTTTTTCGCCGCCGTGTTCATTGGTATGCAAACCACAGGCCCGCAGATCTTGCAGATAAAACTTACCTAATTCGTCATTACCCACTTTACAGGAATAGAAACCTTTACCCCCCAACTGAGCGATCGCTACTAGGGTATTCGCCGCCGATCCGCCGCCGCTGCGTTTACAATCAAGAGCCAATTTTTCCATCAACTGGGTTTGACGATTTTCGTCCACCAGCGTCATTACTCCTTTATCGATGCCTAATTCTTGCAGTAATTCAGGAGAGACTTGAAATTCCATATCGACGAGCGCGTTACCGATCCCATAAACGTTGTATTGTTTGCCCATAATTTAGTCGATCGCCTAAAAATACTTTGTTATTGATAGTAGGGAAATAAGGGGCAAAAAGCTAGGGGCTGTTTTCAGCCGGAGAATACCATCAACAAAAATAATGGGTGTGCTAGTCTCACACCCCCAGTAATTTGTGTTAAGTTTTGTTTAACTAAGCCACTTTAAGCCTCATCGTAGGCTTCTAGATCCAACAGATAAAGATAAGGTTCGGCTAATTCCTGCCTTTGAAAAGCGATCGCCCGCAATAGATGCCAATCCCGCAAAGCCTCGAAAGGGTTACTATACTCATCTTTTTCTAGTCGTTCGGCTAAAGAAGCAATATCAGCGGTGGTATATTTGGCAATATCTTGATCAGTGAAGCTTATAACTGTCATTTCTGCACCTTCCTCGACCTTTGTTCTATTTCTAGCCTAACATATATTCTGAGTTGAGAAAATGTCTTCCCCGCCAAGTTAAGAACTGTAAATGAAAGGGTAATTGTGCTACAATTCCAGCAAAAAAGCTATTTTTGGTTGATCTTCTATGAAAACAGCCCTCATTACCGGTGCTTCCACCGGTATCGGTGCCGTCTTTGCCCGTCAACTTGCCCAACGGCAAATGGAGCTAATTTTAGTCGCTAGATCTAGGGATAAACTAGAACAATTAGCGGCGGAATTGGGGGAACAATACGGGGTAAAAGTGACAGTTATCGTTCAAGATCTGACCGTTGCCGGGGCGGGAAAGCTGGTATATGATACAGTGAACCAAAAAGGAATCAAGGTTGATTTACTGGTAAATAATGCCGGTTTTGGTGATTATGGTGCTTTTAGCGAGCAGGATTTAGCCCGACAGTTAGAAATGATCCAGTTAAATAATCTGGTATTGGTGGAATTAAGCCACTATTTTCTCCGTCCCATGCTTGCTGGCACTGGAGGGGCAATTATCAATGTTGCTTCCATTGCCGGGTTTCAACCGCTGCCCTATCTTTCCGTTTATGCGGCGACAAAAGCTTTTGTCCTCAGTTTTAGCGAGTCTCTCTGGGCAGAAAATAAAGACAAAGGCGTTGAAATCCTCGCTCTTTGCCCCGGTCCGACGGAATCTAATTTTTTTGAGGTGGCCCGATTTCCCAGTGCCTTTATGGGCAAAAACGGCCGGTTAGATTCGGCGGAAGTAGTGGTACAAGAGGCTTTAACTGCCTTGGCAAATAAACGCCCCAACGTGGTAGCCGGTAAATTGGCTAATAAAATTATCGTCAATCTGCCCCGTTTTTTACCCAGAAGTTGGATCGTGTCTTTGATAGAAAAGCAATTTAAGCTATAACTAGAATCAAGCCAATTAAGTAGGTAGGTCTTAAAAGTTGTCAGACACCCCCCTTATCAAGGGGGGATTAAGGGGGGATCGGCACCCCCCTTATTAAGGTAGGGCTGTTTCATTCTCCCATCAGAATATCAAAAGTAAAAGCGATCACTATCAGGTAAAATGAGAAGTGACCGCCAACTTTTTAAATATATGTTGAGCTTAATAGAAAAACTAAAA
>NZ_SFBV01000040.1:0-21232 GCF_007095585.1 Microcystis sp. M_OC_Ca_00000000_C217Col | reverse complement strand
TTTTAGAGGAAGCGGTAATCCGTTTGAGTTCTTTTTCTAGGGATTCGGGAATTTTTGTCCAATCAATTAATTGGTGAACTTCAGGAAAAAAGAAGTATAAAAACGCTTCAAAATACTCGGTTAATGCTTCTTTCCAGGGTTCATCATAATTGGCGGTTGTTTGGTTCATGGCGAGTCGCTGTCAATCAGAAAGTTAGGCGATCCTCTAGATTCATTATTCCCCATAAATATCATCAATGCTACTTGTCGTCACCAAACTTCCCATGAGAGCAACCTACATCTACATCTTAGCTAATGTTTCAACAAAAGTTTGATTCTCTCCCTTTGTCGCGGGTAAACTCACCTCTAACTCCCAACTTCCTCCTAAGGCGGCATTTCCTACCCGTCCGCTGGAAGCCGCTATTTTTGCCCCAGTAATTTGGGACAATTTATTAATAAACTCTGTCCCCGCATCTCCCGCCGCAACCTGACAACCGTAAAGTAGAATACGATTAATCTTTGCCCAATTCTGTAACTGTTGGCGGTAATCGTAAATATTTGTTAAATTGAGTTGACAATTCCCTCAATATAAGCATCCAGGCGCACCATGAGAAACGAGGTGAATGGTGCTAATCTGGGGATTTTGTCGTAAAAAAGCGGAGATTTGTTCGATTCCGTCTTCCTTGGGAGAGAGAATAACCGTGGCGACTCCAGGGATTACCCCAGCTTGGAGACTTTGATAATCGGTAACACCAGCATCGAGGAAAACTACAGTATTTAATTCGGGTGCGGTTAAACCCTGATTTCTCACACTATCCACCTGATTAACTTGACTCAAGCCATTAGATTGAGCAAAATTGAACAAAACATCGTCAATAGCAGAAAGGCTCGGCAACAGGGTAGAAGTCATGACGCTGACTGTAAAGGATGACTTCGACTATTTTGTGCAAACAATCGCCAATTTTTCAAGGGGGATATAACAAAAATTTACAGAAAACGGGTTTCTTTAAGAAACCCGTTTTCTAAATAGTTTCTTTGAGAAACCCATTTTCTCAGTTTCGTGGGTTGTTGCAAGATATGCAATCTGAACGACGTTCATAAATTGTATTTTTATTAGTTTATGGGACACAAACAATTCCTAATCCTGCCATTTGACGAATATGATCATCAAAAGCGAATACCTTAAATATTTGTAAACGATGAGCCATAACTAAAATAGAACAATCTGTGTAACTCCATTTTTTATCATTGTACTTACAGAAAGCTTCCCATATTGCCAGATCATCGCTATCTGACACATTGATATAACGATGATCTTCTCTTAGTATTTGACCCACTTGAATTGAGGCTCGACTAGATACCTTGCTCCGAATCCAAGTCACAGTTTCATCGAATACCGATTCGAGAATAATCCAATTAAGTACCTAAGCAAAATTAATTACACATATCTAACCACCTCTTGCCTCTTGCCCCTTGCCTCTTGCCTATCTTCACTAGGAAATTAATTTTGCACGACTACTTATTATGAGGATTTTCTAAGTAATATTTTTGAGCGCTTTCGTGATGAGTTTCAGATTTGACAAAAAAGGCAATTAAAGCAGAAGTATCAACAATAATTTCTTTGTCCACAATTTTTAATAAATAATTTCATCGATGTTTTCAGCGTAGTTAGTTACAACTTGACCCCGATTATCTTGTCCGATAATATATTTAGGCTCAGGTTGGACAATTTCTAAACTTCCACAAAGTTCCCAAGTACGAGTCTTGGTAATATCTGGTAATTCAGCTTGAACATAATTTTCCAAAGCTTTGATAACAATCTCTTGAACCGAGGATTTTTGTTCTTGCAAACGAGATATTAATTCGTCGGGAATTTCGATCAATATTTGAGTCATTGATAAACCTTAGAGATTAACGTTGTTTTACTAACATTATAGCCTGTTTGTGAATTATAACCAAGAGACGCAAATGCAATTACCTGAATCAGTTACCAAAAGGCTAACAACTGTTCACTGATTCAGGTGATTCGCCATAAGTCCAGAAAACGGGTTTCTTACCCAGAAAACGGGTTTCTTGAAGAAACCCGTTTTCTAGATATTGATTTTTGCCAAAGACTGCTTAAATTCCGCGAGAGAATTAGCGGTAACTGCTCATTTTAGTAGCTCTTCTAAGATAGTAGGGTTAGTCATTTTAAGGAGTTGACATGGTTTTTTCCTGAATAAAGGCTGAAAATTACAAAATTAAGCCCCTAAAGAAGGCACCATCCACACCGATTGAGTGCCATCGAGGTCGGTATCCGGTCCAATTAGCGCCGGGTTGCGGTAGCCCGGCAGCAGAGTGACAGCGAAAACCTCCTCCACGCCGCTATTGAACCAAAAAGTCGCCACCAGTTGACTGGTAGCTAGATTGACAATAGCCAACCCGCACCGCAATTGATTACGCCGCTCATCCAGGGGTAAACCGCCAAAAATCGCCGTTTCTCGGATTTGGGACAACCCGACAAAGGCGTGACCTTCCCAACAGTCCAAACCCCGGGTAAAACCGGGCAATTCCGCCACGATTTCCGTGCTACCAGTTTGGGGATGCCAACGGTTCAAGGTTCCATAACCGGAATTGAGAAAATAGAGATTACCCTGGTAAAGACGGGGAGAATGGGGCATAGCTAAACCCCGCAGAATCACCTCTCCCCTCGGCACATCAATTAAGCATCCGCCTTGAGCTTTATTCTCTCGCCAGAGGCTTTCCTCGTTGGTTTCCCCCAATGCCGTTACATATACGGGAGTGCCGCTATTTTCAGCCATAGCCAAGCCATTGAGGTGGCAGCGGTCTCCGGGGACTAACTCGGTAATAAAGGGCGGTTTCCACTGGGGGAGAAAACTCCAATTTCCTTCGATGGTTGCCAGACAGTTAAACAGGGTATTGACCACCCAAAGGCGATTACTGCCAAAGGCCAAATCATGACCCATAATCGGGCCGGTGAGGTGAGAAGAACGAGCTAAAAAAGCGATATCCTGTTCTCCTTCCGGTTTAATCTGGGGGGCAATCTCTCGATTAGCGGGTAAATGCCAAATTGCCTGACGAGCGCCTACCGCAATTCCGGTAGCGGTTCGGGTTAAACCCATCGCTTGGTCAAAATGGGCGAAACTCACCCGCATTTGTCCTTGATAAGTGCCAATGCTGGCCACTCGTCCCGCTTGGTAGGTGGAAATCAACACCGAGAGGTCAAGCTGGTTGAGTAATTCCGGCAGATTGAGGCTGTACTCATAATTGACCGGCACTGCTTGGCGCTGAGATGGACTCGCTGCTGGCTCTTGGGTATCTGAAAACTGGTTAGTGTTAGGCGGTAGGCTGTCCATAGAGTTTTTTTTGCATAGATTAGCATCGATTGTGATAATTGATTATTGTCTATGGTTTGTTGACTAACCTTAGTAAGGTTTGATCCCCCCTTGCCCCCCTTAATAAGGGGGGTGCTGATGGGTTTCAGTGGGTATTAATGGGGTTCATTATAAACAAATTAATCAATATTATTTATAAAGTTTTCTTAACTTTTTTTGTATCAAATTTACTTGAACGGGAGCATTAAATACTTATAATTGAGTTTGAGTAAAAAGCTTTTGCAATTATGGAATTTTGGAATTGACGAAATCTAGCTAAGTAGGTAGGTGTTAAAAGTTGTCAGACACCCCCCTTATCAAGGGGGGATTAAGGGGGGATCGGCACCCCCCTTATTAAGGGGGGATTAAGGGGGGATCGAACCCAAAATCTATCTTCAATTTAACTATAACTACTTACTTAATAATTTAACTTAGGCTTATTCTTTTGGATATAAACTTGATTCTAGAAAAACTATTGGTAATCAGAAAATGCTGACTTCATCGCCTCCCAATCTCTCGCAACTTGCCCTTTTATTTCTCAAAATCGGCATTATCGGTTTTGGTGGTCCGGCTGCCCATATCGCTTTAATGGAGGAAGAAGTGGTTAAGCGTCGTGGTTGGATGACTAAGGAGCGATTTCTCGATTTGGTGGGGGCAACTAATCTGATTCCCGGTCCTAATTCCACGGAAATGGCTATTCATATCGGTTATATTTTTGGTGGTTTAGCGGGTTTAATAATCACGGGGGTTTGTTTTATTACTCCTGCGGTGTTAATTACGGGTTTTCTAGCTTGGATTTATACCACCTACGGGACTTTACCCGATGTGGCTCCGATTTTTGCGGGGATTAAACCGGTAGTAATTGCGGTGATTTTTCAGGCACTCTGGCGCTTAGGCAAAAAGGCACTGAAAACCCGTCAATTACTGTTCATCGGATTGGGAGTTATCGGATTATTAATCTTAGGTTTAAATGAAATTATCGCTTTACTGTTAGGCGGAATTATCGGGATGTTTATCCTAAAAAAATTCGCTACTTTTCCCCTGATTGTGGCAGGAATAGGCGGTGCGACGGCGGTTGCTACTCCTAGCAATATCCCACCGACATTAACAGGATTAGGGCTATTTTTTCTCAAGGTGGGTAGTGTTTTATTTGGTAGTGGTTATGTGTTAGTTGCCTTTTTAGAAGGGGATTTAGTGCAGGGGAGAGGATGGTTAACCCAGCAACAATTATTAGATGCTATTGCTGTGGGTCAATTTACCCCCGGTCCGGTGTTATCCACAGCCACTTTTATCGGTTATCAAATATTAGGAGTATCGGGGGCAATTGTGGCGACTCTAGCGATTTTCTTTCCTTCTTTTATCTTTGTTTTATTACTTAATCCTCTTATTCCTAAGCTGAGAGAATCGGTTTGGGCGGGTGCTTTTTTAGATGCAATTAATGCTAGTGCCGTGGCTTTAATGGTAGCGGTAATTTTTAATTTAGCTCTAGCTACTTGGTTACAACCCTACGGGAATTTACCTTTTAATTTATTGGCTATCATTCTATCTCTTATTTCTGCTATTCTTTTACTACGTTTTCAGGTTAATTCTACTTGGTTAATTCTTGCTGGTGCGCTTATTGGTTTGCTCTTAAAACAATTAGGTTAGGGGGAAATAAGTAAATGGTTCTAATTAAATAGATTTTGCCTTTTATCCCCCCTTTATCCCTAGGGTTGATTCAAGGTAGGGTTGATTCATGAATCAACCCTACCCTTAATTCCCCCTTAATAAGGGGGGTGCTGATCCCCCCTTGATCCCCCCTTAATAAGGGGGGCGCTGATCCCCCCTTGATACCCGCTTAATAAGGGGGGTGCTGATTCGTTAAACTGAGCTTTTCTACCCAGTTATAAATCTGATCGCGATTTAGTCTATAGCTTAGAGGATGGGCGATTAATCGAGCGCTACTAGCAAATAATTCGTCAATTTCTACTAAACCATTTTCGCGTAAAGTTCGACCGGTGGACACTAGGTCAACTATCGCTTCTGACATCCCCGTAATCGGGCCTAATTCTACGGAACCATAGAGAGGTATAATCTCGACGGGAATATCTAAACGACGAAAATAATCCTTAGCACAATTGACAAATTTTGAGGCAACTTTACCGTGATGGGGAATGTCTAGAGGACTTTGATAGGGACTATCAGCAGGGACAGCTACTGACATCCGACAATAACCAAATTTTAGGTCAATTAAATTAGCCACATCGGGAGATTTTTCCAATAAAATATCATAACCAGCGATGCCTAATTGTGCCTGACCGTATTCTACATAAACTGGTACATCTGTTGCTCTGACTAATAACGCTTTCGCTTGGTTAGTAGGGTCGGTAATCTGTAATTGGCGATTTTTTGAGTCAAGAAAGGCACTAAAATCTAAGCCAATTTTCTGAAATATTTGGATACTTTCGTTTAGTAAAGCACCCTTCGGTAAGGCAATTGTTAGCATAGAGGGAATTATGAATTGGGAAGTGGGGGAGTGGGGTGTGGGGTGTGGGGTGTAGGGTGTGGGGTGTGGGGTGTAGGGTGTAGGGTGTAGGGTGTGGGGTGTGGGGAGAATAAATAAAAAATAATCTCCTGACTCCTGAATCCTGAATCCTGAATCCTGAATCCTGTCTCCTAACAGCTAAAATCATAACTGATAACTGATAACCGAGATGGCAGTAAGTTCTCTAATGACCACATCAGCTAATTGTAAATCTTGATGGTTTTCCGGTTGCCAACTAATTGCGATCGCTGCTGCTGATTTTGCCTGTTTAGCCATTTCCCAATCGGCCTTAGTGTCCCCTACCATCAGGGTTTTGTCCACTGCGGTCCCCAAAGCTTGACAGGTTTCTTGCAATAATAGGGGATCGGGTTTACTTAAACCTCGATCGCATCCCCGAACAATTTTAATATAATTTAATAGGTGATTTTCCTTGACAAATTGCTCAACTCGTGCTGTGGTATCGGAGGAAAGAATCGCCAATTGTAAACCGGCCGCGTGCAGATAACGAATTACTTCTAAACATTGGGGATAGAGGGGATTTAAGCGGGGGGGAACCTTTTCATCGGCCGCTTGGAAGGCCGCTTTTGCGATCGCCATGGCCGTTAACCAATCCCGGCCGGTGGAAGCAATACAACCGGCAGCGACGATATGATTATCTCTGCGGCTGCCCACTGCCATTAAACCAGCAGGATTGAGACTATTTGCCCCAATACCGAAAGTTTTAGTTAATAAAGACTCTAAACCAGGGATTTGCGATTCAATGGCTTGTACCCGGGCTATAGCTCGATCGTACCAGAAAGCTCGCGAATCCTCTAGCGTACCGTCCTTATCAAAAACAATCCCTTGAATATCTCTAAATTCTCGATTACCACAGCGAATTATCGGCAAATAAACCCCCTTATTTTTATTGAATGTCAGCCATCATTTTAGCTGTCAGGATTCAGGAGACAGGATTCAGGAGACAGGATTCAGGAGACAGGATTCAGGAGACAGGAGACAGGAGACAGGAGATTATTTTTTATTTATTCTCCCCACTACCCCACTACCCCACTACCCCACTACCCTACACCCCACACCCCACACCCCACACCCTACACCCCACACCCTACACCCCACACCCCACACCCCACTACCCCACTACCCCACTTTCCTATACCTTTTAAACAGGATTTAGTATTACTCCTCAAAAGCAGCTTTTTGCTGACGGACTAAATCGACACCGCGGGAAGTTCCCAGACGAGTGGCCCCGGCCTGGATAAGAGCGAGTGCTTGTTCTAGGGTGCGAATTCCGCCGGATGCTTTAATTCCTACCCGGCCTTTGCTAATTTCCTTGAGAAACTTGACATCGCTAACCGTTGCTCCTCCAAACCAGCCGGTACTGGTTTTTAGATAACTGACTCCTGCATCCATGCAAATTTCCGCCGCTAAACGTTTCTCGGTGTCCGTCAGTTGCGAGGTTTCCAGAATCGCTTTTACCGTCTGGCCAGCTTCCTGACAAATACTAGCAATTTCTTGGAATAATTGCTCAGATTTCCCATCTTTTAGCCAACCGAGATTAATAACCACATCTAACTCCTTGGCACCATTATCTACAGCTTCTAAAGCCTCATAACGTTTAACTGCGGAGGTAGTGGCCCCTGCGGGAAAACCAATCACGGTAGAAACTAAAGTTTTTTTGCCGTGGAGTAACTGCACAGCTTGCTTAACGGCAGCGGGATAAACGCAGACGGTGGGAAAACGATATTGTTCGGCCTGTTGACAGTAAGCCTCTAATTGTTCACGGGTGGCGGTGGGGATGAGGAGAGAATGGTCGATATATTGTGCTAAATCTAGATCAGAATCGGTGATAGCCATTATCTACGCCTTAATATAGTCAATCGATCGCTATTTTCTCATTTTATGGAAATCGCACAATAAAGTCATGTCTCGCTAACCGAGAAATTCCGAGACTAGCAAAAATCCATTAACCTAGGAAGAAACCGTCACAAGTGAAGACTAGGAGAAAATCGACCTATGTTAGAAGCGTATCATCAGCACGTTGCCGACCGAGCGAAATTAGGTATCCCTCCCCTTCCCCTCAATGCTCAACAAACGGCGGAATTATGCGAAATACTCAAAAATCCGTCCGAAGAACTCAAGGGAGAATTGCTGACCCTGCTGCGTGACCGTGTTCCCCCCGGAGTTGATGAAGCGGCCTACGTTAAAGCGGGATTTTTAACAGGAATTGCCAAAGGTGAAATAAAATCTAGCGTTATCTCCGCTCAGGGTGCGGTTAGCTTACTGGGAACCATGGTCGGTGGTTATAACGTTCATTCTCTGATTGAACTGCTGAAATCCAGAGATATTAATATCGCCGCCGCTGCTGCCAGCGCTTTAAGTAAAACCCTGCTAGTATTCGACGCATTTAACGAGGTTTTGGAATTATCCGACACCAATCCCTATGCTAAACAGGTTATCGATGCTTGGGCCAATGGCGCTTGGTTTATCGCTAAACCGAAACTTGCTAAAGAAATTACCGTCACCGTCTTCAAAGTACCCGGAGAAACCAATACAGATGACCTATCTCCCGCTCCCCATGCCACCACCCGGCCCGATATTCCCCTCCATGCTTTGGTAATGTTAGAAACCCGTCAACCCGGGTCCCTAGAAACCATTGCCGAATTGAAAAAATTAGGTCATCCGGTCGCCTATGTGGGGGATGTGGTTGGGACTGGTTCCAGCCGAAAATCGGCAATTAACTCGGTTCTCTGGCATATTGGCGATGATATTCCCTTTGTACCTAATAAACGTGCTGGTGGCTATATTTTAGGCAGTAAAATCGCCCCTATCTTCTTTAATACTGCTGAAGATTCCGGCGCTTTACCGATTGAATGCGATGTTAGCCAAATGAACACGGGGGATGTGATTAAAATCTATCCCTACGAAGGCAAAATCACCAACGAAGCGGGCGCAACTATTAGCACCTTTAGCCTCAAACCTGAGACAATTCTGGATGAAGTGCGCGCCGGCGGTCGTATTCCCCTATTAATCGGTCGCAGTCTCACGGATAAAACCCGTCACGCCTTGGGACTTGAGGCTAGTACCCTATTTACTCGTCCCACTATGCCTAATGACACCGGTAAAGGTTACACCCTAGCGCAAAAAATGGTCGGCAAAGCTTGCGGTTTACCCGGAGTGCGGCCGGGTACTTCCTGTGACCCAATTATGACCACGGTAGGGTCTCAGGATACCACCGGCCCGATGACCAGAGACGAGTTAAAAGAGTTAGCCTGTTTAGGTTTTAGCGCCGATTTAGTCATGCAGAGTTTCTGTCACACGGCAGCCTATCCCAAACCGGTTGATATTCAAACTCATCACCAATTACCGGACTTTTTCTCTACCCGGGGTGGGGTGGCTTTACGTCCGGGAGATGGCATTATTCACTCCTGGTTAAATCGGATGTTATTGCCGGATACGGTGGGGACTGGAGGCGATTCTCATACTCGTTTTCCCCTGGGAATTTCCTTTCCTGCGGGGTCGGGTTTAGTGGCATTTGCCGCCGCTTTGGGAGTAATGCCTTTGGATATGCCAGAATCGGTTTTAGTGCGTTTTACGGGGGAATTACAACCCGGTGTAACTCTGCGCGATATTGTTAATGCTATTCCCTACGTTGCCATCCAAGAGGGTAAATTAACCGTGGAAAAACAGAACAAAAAAAATGTTTTTAACGGTCGCATTATGGAGATGGAAGGGCTGCCGGATTTGAAATTAGAACAGGCTTTTGAGTTAACCGATGCCACGGCGGAACGTTCCTGTGCTGGTTGTACGATTAAGTTAAGTACCGAGACAGTGGCGGAATATTTACGCTCTAATGTGGCCCTGTTAAAAAATATGGCGGCCCGGGGTTATAGTGATGCCAAAACTATCCTACGTCGGGTAGCAAAAATGGAACAATGGTTAGCTAATCCCGTTCTGATGGAGGCGGATAAGGATGCCGAATATGCGGATATTATCACCGTCAACTTAAACGAGATTAAAGAACCAATTGTTGCCGCACCCAATGACCCCGATAATATCAAGTTAATGTCGGAATGCGCCGGGGATACAATTGATGAGGTGTTCATCGGTTCTTGTATGACTAATATCGGTCATTATCGCGCCGCTGCTAAGATATTAGAAGGAGCAGGAGTTGCTAAGGCTAAACTGTGGATTTGTCCCCCCACCCGCATGGATGAAAAACAATTGCGCGATGAGGGAATGTATGGCATTTTTGCCGCTTCTGGGGCGCGTACCGAGATGCCGGGATGTTCCCTTTGTATGGGTAATCAAGCGCGGGTTGAAGACAGAGCGACGGTATTTTCTACCTCGACTCGTAACTTCAATAATCGCATGGGAAAAGATGCGCGAGTCTATCTCGGTTCCGCCGAATTAGCGGCGGTTTGTGCGCTGCTGGGACGCATTCCCACCGTCGAGGAATACCTGGCAATTGTCACCGAGAAAATTAATCCTTTTGCTGGCGATTTATACCGCTATTTGAACTTTAATGAAATCGCTGGTTTTGAGGATGAAGGCCGGGTAATTCCCCTAGAAGATTTACCTAAAATTGAGGATATCTTAGGGATTCCTTCTGGTGTTTTGAGTTAGTTGACCGGTTATGGGTCATTTCGATCGAGGCGAAAGATTTCTTTTGATTTCGATCAAGATGACCCCTCTAACGATCGAATTTTCGACAATTATAGGATTTTTTTCGATATACGGAATGACAACTCGATAAAATAAAAATATGAAATTCGAGTGGGATCGACAAAAGAACCGAGCGAATATCATCAAGCACGATCTAGACTTCGCGGACGCGCAGCGGATATTTGAACATCCCATTCGAGTTTCCCTTGACGAACGAGAAAATTATGGCGAAGATCGATTGATAGGAATCGGTACGCTCGATGGCCGAGTGGTAGTTGTCGTTTTTACAGAACCGAGTAGAGATACAATTCGTATTATTTCACTTCGTAAAGCTTTACCCTATGAACGAAAACGATATGAACAATACCTCCGAGACGAATTGGGAGAAAGTTGACGCTCTTACGGAAGAGGAAATCGACACATCCGATATTCCGCCCTTAACCGAGGAGTTTTTTAGTAAATCGCGGTGGTGGAAACCTGTAGAGAAAGTAAATGTTCTTGTTCAAGTAGATCCCGAAACCCTAGCTTGGTTTCAATCACAGGGCGAGGATTGTGAACAAAAAATGTCCGCCGCTTTACGGATTTATGCGGAGGCTCACAAAGTATAGTCAAGTTTAGTTCGGGTACAAGCCACACAATAAAAAAGTTCGCTATCATTTTGAGCGGGATGAAAAGCCACACAATCTCATTTACCAATAAATCGCCTTAAATGAAATGATAAAAGTGAGTACGAAAAATTATGATTATAGATGTACCGACTGGAGATGATTTTAAATCCGCTGGCATTGATTTTTTAAATCTGGCTTGGGATACGCTGATAAGTTTATCTACAAAACTTAAGAATGCGGAATATTTTTATAATGTGTATTATAGCGATGAGAATGAAGAAGTAATCGATCAATTGTCATCTGAGCAATATTGGAAACAAGCACAACGTCCATTGAGTACAGCCCTTTCCCTTATTCAACAAGGAACCGAATTTCTCTTAAAAGGTAATATTGCTACAGTTAGCCCGTATTTACTAATTTCAGGATATCCGAGTAATTATCCCAGTAAATCTCATGAGCGCAATATCCGTTTTAGTGAATTTAAAACAATTGATGCACAGGATTTAGTCAAAGTTTATAATACCGTATCGACTGGTCGATTACCAGATAACTTTCGACAAAGATTTGAAGATTTGAGAAGCAAGCGAAATATAATTATGCACACTGTAGATCCTGAATTATATATAAAAATTAAAGATCTGTTTGTTGAAATTCTAGAAATTTGTCATTATTTGATAGAGCCAAACTCGTGGATAAAAATTCGAGGACAATTCATTCAAAATGAACCTGAATCTGTTCTATATAGCTCTGAAACCAGAGAATTATATAATTGGCTGGCTTTAGAAATAAACCTTGTAATTGATTTATTAACACCTTCAGGAAATAATAAATATTATAATTTTAATAAAAAAATAAGACGTTATTTCTGTCCTAGTTGTTATAGTGGTTTTAGGGAAGATTACGAAGACGAACAGATTCCAAGATTAGCTCAACTAATACCTAATGAACCAACTAGCAACACTATTTATTGCCTTGTATGTAATGAATCTTATGAAGTATTGCGGGAAGATTGCACAGCTGAAGATTGTCTGGGTAATGTCATAGATCCTGATGATGGTACATGTCTTACCTGTGGTTCGGACAATTTTCGAGATTAATTGTTGAAATTGTAATAAATATCTTGTATGTATTAATTTCTTTATTTTTTTAATCGGACAAGAAATTTATGAAAAGTTTTTCGCTCAAGCTGCCATACAAATAATCTTGCAAAAGTATCAAATTTTATTGTTAATTGTTGACACTAATCAGGAGGGAATAGTTCAATGGATAAACTAAATTGTTATCAAAATATAATCAAGAAAATTCTCATAGAATATGCAGAAATTTCCTCACAAGTACCCGATCAAGACCTAGAAGAAATATTGATATTTGACGATGATAGAAACCAATATCTTTGGTTTAATATTGGCTGGAAAAATGGCAAACGAATTAAAGCAATTTCCGTTTATCTTCGTCTAAAAAATGACAAAATTTATATTGAAGAAGATTGGACAGAAGCAGGTATCGCCACGGAATTAATGCGCTTAGGAATTCCCAGCAGTGAGATAGTTTTAGCTTTTCAACCTCCCGAAGTGCGTCAGTTTACCGAATTTGCGATCGCCTAAAAATTATTCTTTACTTTCTCGTCAGATGAGGAGTAGCTAAAATCGAATATTTAAATATACTTGTTTCTAGGTCATTTCTGCCAGTTCATCCTTGACTCGCCGGTTCAAGAGTTAGATATTTTCCGAGCAAAAGTGCTACAATGTAATCTTAAGGGTCAAAACAATCAAGGAGAAGAGCATGGTCAGCAAAATTGATCGCCAAGCGTTTTTACAATCCTTAATCGTGCCACCGGGTAAAGAAATTTCTCTACACAAAGACTACGATCCTGGGTTTAAGCCAGACTACATTACCAAAGAAGATGCCACGCTGCTGCTGCAACAGGGGATCGAAAAAATGGCCGAGTTTCAAGATAAACTTTATGCCCAGGATACCTATGCCCTGTTAATTAATCTGCAAGCCATGGATGCGGCGGGTAAAGATGGTACAATCAGGCACGTTATGTCCGGCTTAAATCCCCAAGGCTGTCAGGTATTTAGCTTTAAAGTACCCTCGGCCGAAGAACTAGATCACGATTATCTCTGGCGATATTATAAAGCCTTACCGGAGCGAGGTCGTATCGGTATTTTTAATCGTTCCTACTACGAAGAATTATTAGTCGTGCGCGTCCATCAAAATTTATTGGAACGGCAAAAACTCCCCCCAGAAGACAGAACCAAGAAAGTTTGGCAGCGACGTTTTGAGGAGATTAATAATTTTGAAAAATATCTGGTTAACAATGGGGTTATTGTCCTGAAATTCTTTCTCAATGTTTCTAAAGGAGAACAGAAAAAACGATTTTTGGAAAGAATTGATCGCCCTGAAAAAAACTGGAAGTTTTCTGAAAATGATGTCAAAGAAAGAGCTTTTTGGGGTGATTACATGAAAGCCTACGAGGAGGTATTCAATCATACCAGTACTGAATGGGCTCCTTGGTATATTATCCCGGCTGATCGCAAATGGTTTACCCGTTTAGCTGTGGGGGCGGTTATTTATCACACCCTAGAATCCCTTGGTTTAAAATATCCCACCGTCACCGAAGAACATCGCCAAGCTTTACTGAAAGCCAAAGAAATCCTCGAAAACGAGCCGGATTAAAAATGGAAGAAAATCCCTAAAAAGCGATAATTGCTGGAAAATCGATCGTATGATCAATGTCGATTTTCAAGAATTCCCCCTATGAATTATCGCATCGATCGCCGCACCTATGCAGAAACCTACGGCCCCACCGTCGGAGATAAAGTTCGCCTAGCAGACACGGAATTATTTATCGAAGTAGAAAAAGATTTCACCACCTACGGCGATGAGGTAAAATTCGGCGGCGGTAAAGTAATTCGCGATGGTATGGGCCAATCCCCCATTTCTAGGGAAGATGGGGCGGTGGATTTGGTGATTACTAATGCCCTAATTCTCGACTGGTGGGGCATCGTTAAAGCCGATGTGGGCATTAAAGACGGCAAAATTTATAAAATCGGTAAAGCCGGCAATCCCCACATTCAAGATAATGTTGATATTATTATCGGTCCTGCTACCGAGGCATTAGCCGGGGAAGGGATGATTTTGACAGCAGGGGGGATTGATGCCCATATTCATTTTATCTGTCCCCAACAAATTGAGACAGCGATTGCGTCGGGGATTACCACAATGATTGGTGGCGGGACCGGACCTGCGACGGGAACTAATGCCACCACCTGCACCCCGGGGGAGTGGAACATCTATCGAATGCTAGAGGCCGCCGAAGCTTTCCCGATGAATTTGGGTTTTTTGGGTAAAGGCAATAGCAGTCAGCCGGAAGGACTAGCGGAACAGGTAAAAGCGGGGGTAATTGGCTTAAAACTCCATGAAGATTGGGGAACCACTCCGGCAGCCATTGATACCTGTTTAAGCGTGGCCGATAAGTACGATGTGCAGGTGGCGATTCATACCGATACTCTCAATGAGGCCGGTTTTGTTGAGGCCACTATCGCCGCTTTTAAAAATCGCGTCATTCACACCTACCACACGGAAGGGGCCGGCGGTGGTCATGCTCCCGATATTATCAGGGTTTGCGGGGAAATGAACGTTTTACCCTCCTCTACTAATCCCACCCGTCCCTATACGACGAATACCTTAGAGGAACACCTCGATATGTTGATGGTTTGTCATCATCTAGACCGGAGTATTCCCGAAGATGTGGCCTTTGCTGAATCCCGCATCCGCCGAGAGACTATTGCCGCCGAGGATATTCTCCACGATTTAGGGGCTTTTAGCATCATTTCCTCCGATTCTCAAGCGATGGGACGGGTGGGGGAAGTAATTATCCGCACTTGGCAAACTGCCCACAAAATGCGGGTACAACGGGGCAGACTGACCGGGGAAACGGGAGAGAATGATAATCTGCGGGCAAGACGATATATTGCTAAATATACGATTAATCCTGCTATTACCCATGGTGTCTCCGATTATGTCGGTTCCATCGAGGTGGGCAAATTAGCCGACTTGGTTCTCTGGAAACCGGCATTTTTTGGCGTAAAACCGGAAATTGTCCTGAAAGGCGGTTTAATCGCCTGGGCGCAAATGGGCGACGCTAATGCCAGTATTCCCACACCCCAACCGGTTTATATGCGTCCCATGTTTGCCTCTTTTGGTGGTGCGATCGCCAAAACTTCCTTGACATTTGTTTCTAAATATGCTATGAAAGCGGGCATTCCTGAGAAGTTAAAGCTGAAAAAAACCGCCGTGGCTGTGTCGAATACGCGCAATATCAGTAAGGCTAGTATGAAGCTTAATGACGCTTTACCGCGCATGGAAGTTAATCCCGAAACCTACGAAGTGCGTGCTGACGGGGAATTATTAATCTGTGAACCGGCTACGGTTTTACCCATGGCCCAGCGCTATTTCCTATTTTGAATTCGATTTCAGAAAACGGGTTTTTTCAAAAAACCCGTTTTCTTTTCTTTATAGGAAAATTTGGGAAAAATAACTTAACCAATCCTGCCATTAGTGCAGTAACAATAGCAACAAAGATGGTTCGATTAGTAAATTCCAAGTTATCTAGGCGTTTATTCACACCTGTTAATTCTCCTTTAACATTTGCTAGGTCAACTCTTAAGTTATTCACTTCTTCAGATAGCTTGTCTATTTTGCTATTAACTTCTTTGAATTGTCCTAAAATAAAGTCTTTTAATTCTTTGAGGTCGTTTTCTGTAAATGTTGCCATTGTGTGACTCTCCTAGTAATTGTTTGTGATAAGTAGTCGTGCAAAATTAATTTCCCAGTCGAGACAGGAGACAGGAGACAGGAGACAGGAGACAGGAGACAGGAGACGGGATCAGATTTTAGTTTTTAGTTCACTGTTTACTGATCACAGCAAAAAGCTGACGGAGTAACTGCTGACGGTTTGGATGTGTAATTAATTTTGCTTAGGTACTTACCAATAATTTTACTACTAAGTTTAACTCCTAACCCTTACTCAGTCAAATGTCATCGAAGTTGCATCACCAGAAGGAATAAAACTTGCCCAATAAAAAGGATGTTTTTGCTTCTCACCCTTGAGCATTCCTAGTTGAATTTGTCGTAAAGCTTCACTGCGTCCTTCTCCTTTTTGTAAGCGTCCATAATAGGCGACCATTAAATCTTTAGTCGCATCATCAGAAACTTTCCAAAGGCTAATTAATTGGCTTTCACTTCCCGCAATAACTAAAGCGCGGCGCAATCCATAAATCCCTTCACCTACGCTTCTAGTTTGGTGATTTTTTGATGATAATTAATGCTTTATACTGTATATTAATTAAGTAGCTGGTTATAATTAAATTAAAAATGGATTTTAGGTTTGATCCCCCCTGCCCCCCTTGATAAGGGGGGTGCCGATCCCCCCTTAGTCCCCCCTTAATCCCCCCTTGATAAGGGGGGTGCTGATCCCCCCTTAGTCCCCCCTTAATCCCCCCTTAATAAGGGGGGCATCTGACAACTTTTAACGCCTACCTACTTATCAAATTTAGCCAAGATTTTCAATCCTTCTTCTGGGTTGCCATTAGCTGCCATTTCCTTAAATCTAGTATAGGCATCAAATTCGGCTAAAGTGTTGGTGGAAAGATATTCAATCAGTTTATTGATACTGATTCCTTTTAGTTCATTCATAGAAAAATCCTGATTCTGGCGGTAATTTCCTGAAGAACTTCTAAGAGCGTTGGAGCAGCGGACGAGATTACATTTTCTTCACTGCTGTCATGTTTGTGATGGGGATAGGTTGGGAGGTTCAGCTTTTTATGATGTGGAGTATTATCATAACGGAAAATTAAGGTATTCATGGTATTCATATACTGATAAGCGTACATATTACGATTAATAATTGTTTCGATATTGACAAACTCTCGAATATGCAGAACTGAATTATCAATGAATTTAATTTCGGCTCGAATAAATCCTTCATAACTATCGCGTTTTTCACAATCTAGCGTAAAAAATTTTACTACTGAACAGGTTGCGATAATTGTTTGAATCTGTTGAAAATAATCTTCAATTAATAAATTCAATTCCTCTGAGTCTTTCTGCTTTTTCCTGTAGGCATTGTAGCATTCGCAATTCGCCAATCCATTCGTCAAGTTCCAGGGTTTCCTGAAATTCGTCGTTTTCGTAGCGATGCAGAAATTCTGCTGTGGACAGTTGATATTTGTCCTCAAATTCTCGCAGTCGTTGTTCGGTACGCTGGATACCCGCTTCAGTGGAACGTAGGGCTTCAGCGATTGCGCCTTCGATTAGAGGTTTGAGGGAGCCGGAGTGATGAGAGATGAGTGTGAGTTCCTTCATAATAAAATGGAGCTAAAAAGCTGGTGTCTAGGTAAATCAATAGTGTGCTTCTTGGCGTAATTGTTGCAGGATGTCAAGGCTTTGGATCGCGGAGGGTTGATGTTGGGATCGCAAAGCCTGGTGGGAACTTAGAGGGTGGCGGGAATTTAGCGGGGGCGAGAGTTGGGCAATGAGTTGACCTTCTCGGAAAATAATGATGTCTTGTCCTTTTTCAACTTCATGGAGGAGTTGGATGAGGGTGATGGAGGTATCGGTGATTTCTATTTTGAGCATGGGGTTGGCGTTTTAGTTTGTCTAGGTACTTAGCGATCGCTATAATGATAACGACCTTGCAAAAATTCTATCCGATCGTGACTAACCAGATAAACAATACGATCAGATTGGGTAAGGCGGCGAGACCAAACATTGGCATCTTGATATTTTAAGGGTTCAGGTTTGCCCGTTCCTTCAAAAGGATTGCGTCGAATTTCTTCAACTAAAGATAACAGACGAAGGGCAATTTTTCTCTCAGTTTCTACCCAATATCTGAGGTCTTCTAGAAACCTTATATCAAAAACGAGTTCGCGTTCTGGCTTAGGCTGAGACTTTTTCTTCTTTGTCAATACCTAACTCCTGGCATAAGTTTTCTAAAGTTTGAGGCTGATTCGTTCTGGCTTTGGCACGTTGTAGTGCATCTAGGAGGCGTACTGCATTTTCATGAGAACTGAATAAATAAGCAGTTTCTATCAAGCTATTGAGTTCTGCTGTAAGAATCAAGGAAATGCTTTCACCACCTTCCCGTGTAATTTCTATTGGTTGACGAGTAGAAATGACTCGATCGCAAATTTTGTCAAAGTTACTACCAGCTTGAGTCTGGTCAATTTTTGGGTTCATTTTTTCTCATTTCTCCTTCAGATAAGATCAATATATCAGAAGTCAGAACATTAGATCTCTGGCAAAAGTAGGTTCGTAGTTGCGCTTTAGCGCTATAAAGTCTCATACTCCAAAACTCTCCCAGATTGTACTTTTGACTTTATTTTCCCTTTTTAGCGTCGTTTGCCAGTTGGTTGGCGCGGGCGACGGGATCAAAACGGAGGCTAGGAGGCTCTCTTGGATTTGGTGGGTAAAATGTATTCTAAGATACATTCTTCCTAGCGAGGGGGTGGAACGAACCACAAAGACACAAAGGACACAAAGATCGATCGATCATATTGTAAGTTAAACTTATCACACAGAACCTAGAAGAGCCAATTTGGGAAAAATAACTTAACTGATCCTGCCATTAGTGCAGTAACAATGGCAACAAAGATGGTTCGATTAGTAAATTCCAAGTTATCTAGTCGTTTATTCACGCCTGTTAATTCTCCTTTAATATTTGCTATGTCAACTCTTAAGTTATTCACTTCTTCAGATAGCTTGTCTATTTTGCTATTAAGTTGTTCAGATAATCTGTCTATTTTGCCATTAAGTTGTTCAGATGACTTGTCTATTTTGTCATTAACTTCTTTGAATTGTCCTACAATAAAGTCTTTTAATTCTTTGAGGTCGTTTTCTGTAAATGTTGCCATTGTGTGACTCTCCTAGTAATTGTTTGTGATACCAATAAGTGTGGAAACGGGGTCTATACTGATAGTTTCTTCAGCAAAATAGTCCTCAAAGTCTTTCTAGGTAAATATTTCACGATTCTATAAGCAAAAATTATCACACAAAGTCGAGAAGAGCCACTAAGTTTAACTCCTAACCCTTAATCAGTCAAATTGCATCGAAGTTGCATCACCAGAAGGAATAAAACTTGCCCAATAAAAAGGATGTTTTTGCTTCTCACCCTTGAGCATTCCTAATTGAATTTGTCGTAAAGCTTCACTGCGTCCTTCTCCTTTTTGTAAGCGTCCATAATAGGCGACCATTAAATCTTTAGTCGCATCATCAGATACTTTCCAAAGGCTAATTAATTGGCTTTCACTTCCCGCAATAACTAAAGCGCGGCGCAATCCATAAACTCCCTGACCGATTTTAATATCTCCTTTCCCCGTATCGCAAGCGGAAAGCACAACTAATTTGGTTCCGACTAAGTTTAAATTGGTAGTTTCTAAAGCAGTTAAAACCCCATCATCTCCTGCACTTTGACCGATTGTAACTCCTGCTAAAACTAACCCAGAACGCAATAAAGGATTCTCAATCACATTGCTTTCTGGTTTAAAAAAACCATGAGTAGCGATGTGGAGAATATTCGGTTTTTTCACTTGTTTGACGGCGTTTTCTGTGGCTTGAGAACCCGTTAAAACAGTGGCTTGAGGTAAGATATTTTTAATCGCTTTAGCTTCTTGTTCTGTACCCGGAAGACCGGGAAAAGTAAACTCAGACAGGTCGATGGAACGAGTGAGAGCGACTTTTTCCCCTGCTTTACCGTAGAAAGGATCAGCTACAATAAGCGGAGATTGTTGACTGGCAAATTTATCTTTAAGGCGCAATAAATCCCGTCCAGAAGTGAGATAGGTAATATGATAATTTTCCACTAAGTATTGATTATTTTCATCTACTAAAGCTTCAAAAGGAATTAAATTAAGTCCAGCATCAGGAGAAAGCAGAATTGTTTTAGTATTGCCTAATAATTGACGGATAGGCTGCATCAATGTCTCATCAAGTTGACGCGCTGATTTTTGCAGTTGAGGGAGAGGAGTTTCTGCGTCTGCAAGATTGTCACGAAAGTAAATTAATTTGTCCTCAATCGGTTTAGCTTCCCCTAAATCCTTGGCTTTGATGTCACCATTGGGATAGAGAATATAAACAGCATAACGAGGAATGCCAAAGCGTTGATTTTCAGGTGCTTTAGGATTAACAGGTCGATAGCGGACTATTTCAACTAAAGCAGCATCAGCAGGAATTAGTTTTTGAATCCCTTCCAGGGTAATGGGTTGGGATAGGCTACGAAATTCGGCACTACGAACACCGATTTTACCCTCTATTTCTTTTGCTTTTTCGGTAACTTCGTTAATTTGTTGACGGTAAATTTCTGGGTTTTTAATATCTTCAGGCTTTTTAAAAGTCAGATTAGATAGTTGAGTCCGAACTTCAATCAGTTGAGTCAATAATTGTTGACTTTCGAGGTCATCAGTACGTTGTCGGAGAATTTGTAAGCTATTGGTTGAAACATCTAAAATTCGTCCTTTGCGTTCTAAGATAGTTTTCAAGGCGAGACGGGTTACTTCTGGGTTATTGGGTGCAGCTTGAAGATTGAGGGAAATCACCCCATTAGTCGTCCCTAAAACCTTTGCCATATAATCTTGTTTTTGCTTGTCATCCCCCATTTTTAGATTTTCTGAGAGGTTGTATTCTTCTACTGCAAGTCCTTGGCTGAGATAATTAATGGCTTGAGGAATATCATCTTGAGACTGGTAAAGTGCTGCCAAATTGTTGAGACAGTGCTGCCAAATTGTTGAGACTTCCTGCGGTATCGGGATGGTTGTCTCCTAATTGTTTTTTCCTGATAGCTAAGGCTTCTTTTAAGAGGGGTTCGGCTTCGCTGTATCTTCCTTGAGAGTTGTAAAGTGCAGCCAAATTGTTGAGACTTCCTGCGGTATCGGGATGGTTGTCTCCTAATTGTTGTTTCCTGATAGTTAAAGCTTGTTTGTAGAGGGGTTCGGCTTCGCTGTATCTTCCTTGAGACTTGTAAAGTGCTGCCAAATTGTTGAGACTTCCTGCGGTATCGGGATGGTTGTCTCCTAATTGTTTTTTCC
>NZ_SFBV01000004.1:0-7021 GCF_007095585.1 Microcystis sp. M_OC_Ca_00000000_C217Col | reverse complement strand
TTTCCTATCCTCAACCAACCCATCAAGAAACTTGTCTCAAAGATATCCTAGAAGAAAAGGAAGTCAGCGTTAAATATTATCTCTCTAATCAGTATTTAGAAACTTTGTTTAAACACAAGTATAGACACCAAAATAAAGGTAATGGGTTCGGTTATGAGATTATTTCTCCCGATGGTATCGCTAATGCTATTGTGGTGGGAGGTATGGGAAAAGAAAGAAATTTAGTTATCAATAAAAGACTGACTAATTTTACTCCCGTTACTCGCATTAAGGGAGAAGTAAATAAATTATTCGTCCGCAGAATGACCCCCAGAGAATGGGCAAGATTACAGGGATTTCCCGATAGTTTTCAGATTGTTGTCAGCGATGTCCAAGCTTATAAACAGTTCGGTAATTCTGTGGCTATTCCCGTGGTAAAAGCAGTGGCAAAAGAGGTGATTAAAGCTTTAGATTTATCCAGAAATTCTCAAGAAAATATCAGGATTAAAGACCTAGAGGGGAGACAATTAGAACCAGAAGTGTTGAACGTTGAGAAAAGTCAGACAAAAAATGCTATTATAGATAGAATCTAGACAACTTATTACCCTCACAATAGGGAGTTTGCCCTGATGACGAATTTCTAAAAACTCATAAAAGAGCTTCTCAAACCACTGCCTAAAAATGACTACCCCGCTTTAGACACTTTTACATTTTTGTCCTGTTGGATTGGTTTTGCTTTAGATAAAAGCATCGTCAGTATGAGGGACTTATGCAGTCGCATGGTACTTGAAGGAATTAATGTAAATTTATCCCCATTTTCTCAGGCAAGCAAAATTAGAGAAACAAGTCCGTTTGAGAAAGTCATTGTTGAATTAAATAAGCGTTTAGTTGCCAAAAAAGGAATAGAGAATGCGCGAGCTTTATTTCCCATTGACTCAACAATAATTAGCTTAACCAGTAAAATACTATGGTCGCAAGGATGGCATCAAGTAAAACTATTCTCTGGTCTTAATAGTATCACAACAGAGGTGGTCGGAATCCTCATCCATTTTGGTTAAGTTCATGACTCGAAAGAAGGAGGAAAAACGATAGAAGCAATTACTGTAAATGGACTTGGCGTAATGGATAGAGGATTTGCTTCTAATCAAAGAATCACCGAATTATTAGAGAGTAGTGACAAGCATTTTGTCTTGAGATTGAAAAATAATATTAGCCTGGAGATGCTCGAAAATGGCAAGTGTAAACTCGGAAAAGATAAAAGACAAATAGAAGTAAGAGTAGTCGCTTTTTGCGACCTAGAAAGTCAAACAGAATTTCGGCTGGCGACAGATTTACCTCTACAAGGAGAAGGGGCAGTTAGCAATGAAGAAATTGCCGAAATTTACATCCAAAGATGGCCAATAGAACTGCTGTGGAAATTTTTTAAAATGCCTCTAAAGTTGGATAATCTAATCACTAAAAACGAGA
Source organism: Microcystis sp. M_OC_Ca_00000000_C217Col (assembly GCF_007095585.1). Taxonomy (NCBI): domain Bacteria; kingdom Bacillati; phylum Cyanobacteriota; class Cyanophyceae; order Chroococcales; family Microcystaceae; genus Microcystis; species Microcystis sp. M_OC_Ca_00000000_C217Col. The sequence goes on along the minus strand of NZ_SFBV01000004.1, from coordinate 5,575 downwards.
ACGGAATCCGCCTACATCTCTATAGCTGCATTATCGCTTATCTGATTCTACAGCTAATAGATATTGAAGAAGGATTTGGGAAAATCTTATTAGACAAACTGCGCTATTTACAGAGTTTCATGTGTCAACATATTAGCTATTTACACTGGTTCCGGAGGATTGTCTATTCAACTTAAAATTTGATGTTATAGGAGTATTATGCTTGTCAATGTAAAGTTTTATTACAGGATTCAACGTTTCTGGTTATAGGGGTATTATGCTTGTCAATGTAAAGTTTTATTACAGGATTCAACGTTTCTGGGTTTTCTCTCAATAACGGAGGGACAGAGCTGGTTAGCTGAACGTTGGGAAAAAATGATAGTTTTATCGACGTAAGAAGCAGAAAAATTAGCTAAATTAACAGGATGTAATCTCAGACAATTTCAAGAAAGATAGGCTTTTAGTGGCTTGTTAACAAGTTTTATCAATCTATTCATAATAAAGATTGGCAGAGGATTAAAGATTAGTTATTGTGACTAACTCTTTTGATTAGAAAAAGATAAACTTGAGAATCTTCAGTCAAATTTATTGACTCAAAATCAGCTGTACTTAATTTAAATGAATCAACCCTACCTACAACCCACACCCAGCCTAGACTTTAATCTCGTTGTCACCCCTGTAGAGAGGAGTCACAATAGACCAAAAGTGCTAGCATGGAGATTAAGCAAATATTTTGTTAAGGAGAGGGCTATGCCTCAATATCTTTCTCCAGGCGTTTATGTTGAAGAAGTACCTTCAGCCGTTAAAGCGATCGCTGGAGTTAGCACCAGCATCCCCGGATTTATTGGAATTGTACCAGACAAAATCCACCTGGTCGCCAAAAATCCGACAACGCCCGGAAGCACTAAGTTTGTGGACTTTGCGCTGCCGCCAGCCAAGATAGCTAAATTGATTACCAATTGGACCCAATTTACCAAATTCTTTGGCGATCTAATCGGCGACGAAACAAAGGCAGCAACGGCAGATGCCGATCCTGCCATTGATCCTGGACACCAACACCTGGCTCACGCAGTTTACGGATTTTTCAACAATGGCGGCAGCAGTTGCTATGTAGTGCGGATTACTGATGATACACAACTTGATGATGCCCTCAAAGCTTTTGCCGCGATCGATCCAATTTCACTGGTAGCAATCCCAGGAAACACCGATGACGGGATCCGAGATAAAGTGGTAGCTCATTGTCAAGCCACTGGCGATCGCTTTGCTATCCTAGATGGACCTGAGACGGCTGCCGATTTAACCACTCTGACCAAAATTCCGGCTGACTCAGGAGTCATGCCGAAAAGAACCGATTTGGCCGCCTGGTATTTCCCCTGGATCAAGGTTTTTGACCCAGCGACTAAACTACAAAACCCTAGTGGTGATGGGTCGCTCATTGTCCCCCCTAGTGGACACCTAGCAGGAGTCTATGCTCGCGTTGACAACGAGCGAGGAGTCTTCAAAGCACCGGCCAATGAGGTGATTTTTGGCGCACAAGACGTAAGCCAGCCCCTCAGTAAAGCTGACCAGGATAACTTGAATCCTAAAGGAGTCAACTGCATCCGCGTCCTCAATGGCAAAATCCTAGTCTGGGGAGCCAGAACCGTCGGCGGCGATGACAATGCTGACTTGAAATACATCAACGTCCGCCGCACCCTGCTTTTTCTGCGGGAATCGATTGACGAAGGCACCCAGTGGGTGGTCTTCGAGCCGAATACTCCCGCCCTCTGGCAACAAATTACCCGCAACGTTTCGGCATTCCTCACCAATGTCTGGCGCTCGGGGGCTTTGTTTGGCAATACACCCCAGGAGGCGTTTTACGTCAAGTGCGATGCCGAAAACAACCCGCCCGAGTTGCGCGAATTGGGCCAAGTCGTCACGGAAATTGGCGTGGCGATTGTCCGTCCGGCTGAATTTGTCATCTTCCGCATCAGCCAGATGGCCCAAACCAGCTAACAGAGAGGTGAGCTATGGAGATCGCCTATAAAACGCCAGGTGTCTATCGAGAGGAAAGCTTCCGCCAACCAGAAGCCAAGCTACCCACTGGCATTCCTGGATTCGTCGGCTTCTTTCAGGCTAAGCCATCAGAGAAGGATTTCCCAGTCAACACCCCGAGGGCATTACACCATCAGGAAGAATTCAGCGAAAACTTTACCGCCCCAGGCTATCTATTAGAGGCAGTGACTGGCTTCTTTGCCAATGGCGGGACTCGCTGCTATGTGGTGCGAGCAGAATCCAATCAAGAGCCAAAATCAGCCTTAGAAGCGGCTTTGTCGTCTCTCGCTCCCCTGAAGGATTTGGACTTACTGGCAGTTCCCGATGCTATGAAGCTGACGGATGAAAGTGCCATTATCCAAGTGCAACAGGCAATGTTGCAACAATGCGCCCAACAAGGCGATCGCTTGGCCATTCTCGATCCTCTCCCAAACAGTACCGCAGCAGCAGTCAAAAACCAACGAGAGGCAATTGTCCGCGGCCAGCCCAAACCGATTAACGCCGCTCTCTACTATCCCTGGCTGAAAAATACCCAAGGGCGCTGGGTTCCCCCCTGCGGTCATATTGCTGGTATCTTTGCCCGCAGCGATCGCACAATGGGTGTCTTCAAAGCCCCAGCCAATGAAGAGATTCAGGATGCCCTCGATTTGCAAGTGGCGATCGACAATTCCCTTCAAGGTGAGTTGAATCCTTTTGGCATCAACTGCCTGCGGGCCTTTCCGGGTCGCGGACTGCGCGTCTGGGGAGCGCGGACCCTCAGTCAAGATCCCAACTGGCGTTATCTCAACGTCCGGCGGCTATTCCTCACCTTGGGGCGGTGGATCGACCAAAATCTCGGCTGGGCAGCCTTTGAACCCAATTCTCCCCGCTTGTGGGTGCGAATTGGGCGAGAACTGAGTGCTTACTTAACCCAACTGTGGCAGTCAGGGGCACTCCAGGGAGCCAGCCCAGCCCAGGCATTCTACGTCAAATGCGATGCTGAAACTAACCCGACCGACCTCCGGGAAGAAGGGAAGGTGCTAACTGAAATTGGTTTAGCAACTGCTGCTCCTGCTGAGTTTCTCGTGATTCGGATCATTCATCGAGCGGGAAGCGTGGAAATGCGCCCAACCCCTTGATTCCTAACTATTACTGGTTGTTTAACAAGGAGATTTTCTATGGCTGACAGAGTTGATCCCTATCGAGGTTTCAATTTTCGCGTTGAAATCGACGGCATTCAAGAAGCAGGCTTCCGCGAATGCAGCGGTCTAGATGCGACAACCGATCCCGTTGACTATCGGGAAGGAACCGATGCCAACCACGTCCGTAAATTGACCGGGTTGAATAAATTCGCGCCCATTACTTTAAAACGGGGCATCACCGATTCCAAGACCCTCTGGGAATGGAGAGAAACCGTGATTGGTGGGAAAACCACCCGCAAAAATGTCTCGATTGTCCTATTCAACGAAGCGCAGGAAGAAAAATTGCGCTGGAATTTGCGGGAAGCCTGGCCTTCTAAATGGACAGGACCAAGTTTTAATGCCACCAGCAATGAAGTAGCGATTGAAACCCTAGAAATTGTCCACGAAGAAATGGTTAAAGCTTAATCCCCCGCTAAACTGATCACCCAATCATGCTCCAGACTGAATTTCCCTTTACCTTACCCCTGGGGTATATAGATGGGGAAGGCAACCTGCATCGGGAAGGTGTCATGCGCCTAGCCACTGCCTTCGATGAAATTGCCCCCCTCAAAGATCCCCGTGTCCGTAGCAACCAAGCTTATCTGCTGATCGTCCTGCTGTCGCGGGTAATCGCTAAGCTTGGCAGCCTGGAGTATATCAACCCGAAGGTGATTGAAGGACTGTATGCGGCAGATTTGGCTTACTTACAAGACCTCTACTGCCGCATTAATCAAAATGGTCACAACCGGGTTCATACCCAATGCCCTTACTGCGAAAAAGAGTTTGACGTGGAACTCACTAGCTTGGGGGAGTAAGGCGCTACCCCCTCGAACGGCTTTATGAGGAGGTAGCCTATATCGCCTACCACTTTCACTGGCAGCCGGAACAAATTCTGGGATTGGAACACCCAGAACGCCAGCAGTGGGTGGCAGAAATCGCCAAGATTAACCAGCGTTTTAACGAACAAACTTGAGCAAACAGGAGAAAATAACTGATGTCATCCTTGGGCTTAAACGCCGCTTTCAGTTTGGCGACCAATCTTTTGGGAATTCGCAGCGATCCCTATCAGGTCTTCAATTTTTTGGTCGAGATTGAAGGAATTTTGGCAGGAGGGTTCTCTGAATGTAGCGGTTTGCAGGTAGAAACTACTATTGAAGAGTACCAGGAAGGCGGTGTCAATGACTACATACATCGCTTTGCCGGGCGCAGCAAATCCCCAGCCTTGATTCTCAAACACGGACTTACCCCGATTGATGGACTGTGGAGTTGGCATCAAGATGTAGTCCAAGGCAAGATTGAACGCCAAAACGGCACAATTTATTTGCTGAACAAGCAGCGCATCCCGGTCATTTGGTGGAACTTTAAAGAAGCTTTTCCCTATAAGTGGACTGGCCCAGAATTGCGAGCAGATTCAGGCAACGTCGCCTTTGAAAGTGTCGAATTATTTCACCGAGGACTCAGCCGTCCTAGCGTGAGCAGTTTGGTAGGAGGAATCGCCGCTGAACTAAGTGCATCTGTCAATATTGGTTTCTAAAAAGGTGTATAAGATGGTCGATTCTCCTGATGAAAAATCTGTTCTGGTAGAGCGTCTCCTTCGCCTCCAGAGTGAACCTGTTGGGGTGATTAACCTAAAACAATTCCAGACTCAATTAGCACGAGTTCCAAGCTGGATGGTTCAGCGTTCCCGTTTCCTAGAAAGGTGGCAATCTCGTTATGCTTTTGGTGAGAGTGAACCAGGTAGCAGTACGGAATTAATGTTGGCTACACCAGTGCAGCCAATTACAACCGAACCGAACCTCACTAGCCAATTGTCTTCAGCAATGTTATCTGAACGGATATATCAGGAGAAGATTGCGCCACCAATAGAAAATATTTCTGATTCCCAAGCTGGTCAAACTTTTCGCCTCAGTCGCAAAGCTGTTCCCTTGGCACCAGATTCTAATTCTTTAAGTAAACAAGTAAATTCCTCTGAGAAGATAGATGCTCCAGCAAACACTTCTGAAAAAAATAGCCCATCCTTGAGGACAATTGTTGAAAGTGTAACGGTGTCAACTCCTGACTCTAAGCCTGCGGCTACCTTAGCTCAACCACAGAGAACAGTTGCGCCAAAAGAGGAAGAAACAAAAGTTACTTTAGTTGAATTAAAACAGATTCAAGTAAGCAATTTAAGCACACCAAATCCTTTGTTGTTGTGCCCAAATTTGCACCAGCCAGACGAAGCATCTGAAGAAAGGAAGATAGATTTCCTACCCGCTACTTCGGGAGAATCTACTTTACCTTTGAGAACAATTACTGAAAGAATAAATACTTCCACTTCTAACTCAGAATCAGCAGAAATATCTCTCAAACCAGAGACAAAAGTTACTGCTATTGAACAAGGACAGTCTTTAGTTAGTAACGAA